>NZ_JAEEGC010000012.1 GCF_019207025.1 Clostridium thailandense
ATAAAAACTTTTTTATCATTCTTAGCGAAGTATTTCGGAAAATCTTAGAAGCTTTTATATGTTTGAGGTACGAGTTTATAAAAGTTTCTTAGATTTTCAAAATACTGAGCTTTAGAATGATTAAAAGTTTTTATCGTGCCGAAGCTTGGTAACATCTACCGGAGCATAAGTTTACTTTCGACCGTTGTTATCTATATTTAAAAGCAACTTCAAATATTATACAAAGCAATTATTGTGCCAAGCATCTAACACTGTAAATTACTAGATACTGATTAATTTAATATCAAAATGGTACATAAATTCATCTTAAATTGAGAAAAATTTAACAATTTTATCAAAATGAAACTAACTAACAATAACATATATTAATTTTAAAACCTTAATTTGATTTTCCAAATCAAGATAGGTCGCAGGTTCATTCAGAACTATTATTTTTCTTTCTTGAGCAATGGCTCTCGCAATCATTACTAATTTTCTTTCTCCTCCACCTATTCTTGTATATTTTTTATCCTTAATGTATTCTATACCAACTCTTTGTATAGCATCCATGGCTTTTTCTCTATCACTCTTCTCAGGCATGTACTCTATATAAGGAGTCCGGCCTGACAGTACCATATCAAATACCTTAAAATCAGAAGATGTATTATGAAATTGAGGTACTATGGCAACTCTTCTAGCTAACTCTTCAGGCTTCATTTTCAATATATCTTTATTATCTATAGTAACACTGCCCTTTACAGTCTTGATAAATCCGTTTAATGTAGATATAAGTGCAGTTTTTCCACTACCATTAGGATCTAAAAGTGTTATTATCTCTCCTTGCTCAATTTCTAAGTTTACATTTTCAAGTATTATATCTTTTCCATATGCTACTGTAATGTCTCTAAATCTAATCAATTTCATCCTCCTACTCCAGTTTCTCTAAGTAATAATATAAGAAAGGCTCAGATAAATATATAAACATTTAAATAATTTTCCACTAGTTATTCTCTTATATAATCTTGCATTTAAAAGTACTCAAGTGCAGGAGGGCTGCTCTTAAGTACTTTTAATTTAGGGTTTAGGTCTAAATTTTTAAATTTATTTCAAACTATATTCATTCATTTATTTATTTATGAAGCAATTTTTATGCCAATACTGTAACTATTGATATTCATATTCTCAATTATAAATTTTGTCATTTTGAAAATTTAACTTGTATCATATTGATAAATCACTTCAAATTAGTCTCATTTTGAATTTAAACATCCAGATATGTAGGAAGAAAACTGCTTTAATAGTCGAAAAAATAGGGTCTGTTGCACTTATAAAGAACTACATCAGAAAATATACTTATACGCAGAGAGATGTTCCTAAAGCTGAAGGCACATATAAAAACTTTTTAATCAATCTTAGCGAAGTATTTTAGAAAATCTTAGGACTTCTGATATGTTTGAGGTACGAGTTTATCATAGGTTCTTAGATTTTCAAAATACTGAGCTTTAGATTGATAAAAGGTTTTTATAGTTCCGAAGCTCGGGAATATCTCTCGGAGAATAAGTATATTTTCGGCCGTGTTTCATAAGTGCGACAGTCCTATAAATTTATTTATTTGCTACATCTAACTTTTCCCATTTAACAGGAGCATAAGAGTTTACTCCAGTTTCAAAATCTTTGACTTTTGAACTTACAACAAATGTAGTTTCTGGATAGTATAAAGGAACACATACTGCTTCATCATTAATAAACTTAAATACCTTATCATAATTTTCTTGCCTTGTTTTTTCATCCATGCTTTCCAATGCAACGTTAATATTTTTATCAAGTTCCTCATTGTACCATACTCTTCCTTTGTTATTTGTTGTTCCTGTTTTCAAGAAATCTTGTTTGAGATCACTATGTGGTACCCATGAATCTGATGAAGTACGCTGCATTAAAAGATCAAATTTTCTAGTATTCATAGAAATATCATTCAACGTATTTAAATCAACGGTATTCAAATTTACTTTTATACCAATAGCCAATAATTCAGATTGGATAAACTCTGACATAGATTTCCACTCTGGAAAAATGTCTGTACTTAATACCATATTAAATTCTAAGGGTTTGCCATCTTTTTCAAGAATGCCATCACCATTAATATCCTTATATCCAGCCTGTGCTAATAACTCTTTTGCTTTATTTTTATCATAATTGTATCCTTGACTATTTTCCTTAGTAACATATGGTACTCCATTCTGGAATAATCCCACTGCTGGCTTACCAATTCCATTTAATAATTTTTTAACCATACTTTCTTTATCAATGGCATAGTTCATCGCAAGACGTACACTTTTATCTTGAAGGTTAACATTGTCATAATTTAAAGTAATAAAGTGAGACATCATAGTTTTAGAATTATATACAGTAAAATTTTTATCATTCTTTAATGTTGCAATACTATCTAGTGGTACTTTACCAAGCAATTCTCCACCAATTATATCTACTTCCCCGCTTTGAAGTGCCATTACTCTAGCCTGTCCATCCGGTATTACTTTAAACACAATTTTGTCTACTTTTGGTTTTTCGCCCCAATAATATGGATTAGGAACTAGCGAAAATTCTTTATCCTTTGTATAACTTTCCAACATCCATGGCCCTGTACCAACAGGCTTTGTAAATTTACCCATTGCATTGCCTTCAACTTTTTGAATTGAATTTGGACTCAAAAATCTTACTGGTCTAGGGTATGATAATTCTGTTAGGATCGGATAGGCTTTATCTTTAAAAACTATTTGGACTGTATATTTGTCTACAGCTTTCATACTTTCTACATTTACAGATGTTAAAGAAGCATTACGTTTATTATTAACCCATCTTTTCAAATTAAAGACTACAGCATCTGCATCAAAATCTGTGCCATCTGAGAATTTAACTCCCTGCCTCAATTTAAATGTGTACGTTTTACCATCTTCACCTATCTTCCATTCCGTTGCTAATTGAGGTTGTATACCATTTGAGCCACCATCTTCCACAAGCCCCTCATATATCATCTTATAAATTGGGTGTGGCCCATTATAGGTTGCTGCGTCTAATTTATCCATTTGACCATCAGCAGCTATAGCAACAACTATTTGCTTCTTTTCTTGTTTTTTTGCATCTTCTTTACTATTACCACATGCCGATATAGATATCATTAAAATCCACAGCATTGATAATATAATACATAACTTTATTTTTCTCATTTTTGTCCCCCTGTATATTTATTTTTTATATAAATGGCATGCAACAAAGTGGTTGTCCTCAGTATTTTCTAGTTTAGGTTTATTATTTTTACATTTTTCATTACTGTACAAACACCTGTTTTGAAATATACACCCATTTTCCGGAATGATTTGTTCTTCATTTTCTCTAAATAATATTTTTTTCTTTTGTCTGTTTCTTGGGTTTATATCTAAAGATGCAGCTAATAATGCTTTTGTGTAGGGATGTTTAATATTCTCTTCAATACTTGGAAGTATCTCCATAATATTTCCCATATACATTACTACAACTCTATCACATATTTTCTTTACTGCTGATAAATCATGAGATATAAATAAATAAGTTAATCCAAATTCCTCTTTTAAATCTATTAGTAATTTCAGTATCTGATTCCTTATTTCATAATCCACACTGGATACAACCTCATCACAAACTACAAATTCTGGTTTAAGCACAAGAGCTCGTGCTATTCCTACTCTTTGCCTTTGCCCTCCACTTAACTGATTTCCATACCTTTCTAAATAACTACTGTCTAAACCTACTTTACTAAGTATATCTATTATTCTCTGCTCCTTATCCGCTTCACTATCTTTACTATAATTATTTATTGGTTCCATAATAATTTGCTTAACAGTATAATATGGATTAAATAAATTAGAACTATTTTGGAATATCATTTGCATATTATTTCTAATAGTACGCATTTTATTAAAGTCATACTTAGAAATATTTTCATCACCATAAAAAACCTGTCCACCTGTACTTTTTTCTAGTTGCAATAGCATTTTACCAAGGGTACTTTTTCCACAACCTGACTCACCTACAAGTCCTAAAATTTCTCCTTTTCTTATAGCTAAATCAACATCTTTTACTGCATACACTTTTTTCTTTGTTTTTTCGTTATAACATTTACTCAAAGCAACAGCTTCAATTAAATTCATTTTTTAATCCCTCTCCTATTTACACAGATTCTATAAGTTCTTTTGTATACTTATGCTGAGGTTTTTCAAATATATCATATACATTGCCACTTTCAACAATTTTTCCTCTGTTTACGACATATACATCATCAGCTGTCTGTGCCACAACTCCTAAGTCATGGGTAATAAGTATAATTGCCATGCCAAGTTCTTTTAATTTAAATAATTCCTCTAGTATTCCTGCTTGTATAGTTAAATCAAGTGCTGTGGTTGGTTCATCTGCTATAAGCACACTAGGATTAGTTAGCATAGCCATAGCAATCATCACCCTTTGACACATTCCTCCACTTAACTCAAAAGGGTAGCTATTAAGTATTTTATCTGTATTTTTTAATCCAACTTTTTTAAGCATATCCTCGCATCTTATTATTGCATCTTTCTTTTTTACTTTCTCATGGATTAATATCGCTTCCATTAATTGATTTTTTACTTTTATTACCGGATTTAAAGCACCTGTGGGATCTTGAAATATCATCGCTATTTCCTTTCCATGAACTTTTACACGCTCTCTTTTGGTGAGCTTGCTTATATCTCTACCATTCAATATTATATCTCCAGCTTCTATTTTCCCTGGTTCATCAATTAAATTAAAAACAGATAGTGCCATTACTGATTTACCACTTCCACTCTGTCCCACAACCGCAGTAATTTTACCCTTAAAAGCCTTAAGGCTTAATCCGTCAACAGCCTTAATAACAGTATTATTTTTACTATTATAGAAATATGTTTTTAAATTTCTTATATCCAAAACTGGTTCATTATCCATTTGCTCACCTCTTATATAACATATACCCCTTTAATTTGAATTTGGTCGCAACGCTTCATTTAATCCTTCTCCAAACATATTTAATCCAAATACAACGATCATAATTGTTAAGCCTGGCCATACCATTAGTCTTGGTGCACTGGAAATAAATTGTCTGCTGTCGTTAAGCATAATTCCCCAATCTGCTGCTGGTGGTTGTGTACCAAGTCCAATAAAAGAAAATCCAGCTATGTGAGTAATGATACTAGCTACCTTTAGAGTTGAAAGCACAATAATTGGAGACACTGCATTGAGCAGTATATGTTTCACAATTATATTGAGCCTTGATGTTCCTGCTGCCTTTGCAGCCATTACAAAATCCATCTCTTTTAATTTAAATACTGTTCCTCTAACGATTCTAGCAAAAGGTGCCCACCATAAAAGAACTAGGACAAGCATAATATTTAAAATACTAGTTCCCCAAATTCCAACTACTGCTAAAGCTACAATGCTAGATGGAAAAGTTAAAACAATATCTGCTAAACGCATAATAAAATTATCTATCCATCCACCAACATAGCCTGATAATATTCCAAGTGGAACACCAATAGCTAATATTCCTGCCAAAACAACTAATGCACTACTAAAAGAAGTTCTAGTCCCATATATTAATCTTGAAAGCATGCATCTTCCTAACTGATCTGTACCAAGGGGAAATTCCAGACTTGGTTTAAGTAAACGTCTTTGTAAATCCACAGCTACTGGATTGTGTGGAGCTATATATGGAGCAAATATTCCTACTAAAGCAAAAAATATTACAATTGCACCACCTAGAAATGCTAGTTTATCCCTTTTAAAATAATATAAAACATTCTTAAAGTATCTTGTATCTGCAACTTTAATACCTATTTCACTCATTTAAATCTCCTTCCAATTACTTAAGCTCAATTTTCGGATCAATATATATGTAACATATATCTATTATTAAATTTAAAACAATAAAGGATATAGCCACCACTAATATGTACCCTTGAATTACAGGAAAATCCTTTGCCTTTATACTTTCAACTGCATATTTTCCAACACCATTCCAAGAAAATATGGCTTCACAGGCAAAGTTGCCTGCAACCAATGTTCCAAAATGACTTCCAATAAGTGTCATACATGGAAGCATTGCATTTTTTAACCCATGCTTAATCAATACTGCATTATCACTTAAGCCTTTAGCTTTAGCTGCTTTCATGTAATCGCAATTCATTATTTCAATAAGATTTGTTCGGAGTAATCTAGTATATATAGCTGCATAACTAAGGCTTAAAGTAAATGCAGGTAAAAAAATATTTTGAATTTTATTACCTGCTACCACAGGAAATATTTTAAAATTTATTGCAAAAGCATACAACATAATCAGTCCTAACCAAAAATCAGGAACTGTAGCTCCAGCAGTAGAAATAATTCTACAAAAATGATCAATCCATTTATTCTTATACTTAGCAGATATAATAGCTATTGGAATAGCTATTAATATAGATAAAGCTGTAGCACAAAGAGCTAAATTTAATGTAGCTGGAAATCTAGACATTATCTCATCCCAAACAGGTTGTTTACTTCTAAAGGATACTCCAAAATTAAGACTACAAACCCTACCAAGCCAATTAATATATTGTATATATAATGGCTTATCGAGTCCTAATTCTTTATTTACTGCTGCAACAGTTTCAGAATTTACTTGTCCTCCTTCATTCATAATTGTAATCTCTGCTGCACTACCTGTTGATAAATTACTTAAAGTAAAAGCTATGATAGAAACTACTATAAGCATGGGAATGATTTGTACTACACGTTTTAGAATGTATTTAGTTTTCATTAAGTTATCACCCCTACAAACACTCAAATAACAGATCTCATATAATTGTAATTTGCAATATTTTAAACCTTATCTTCACTTAAGTTTCATATTACAAATTAAAATAAAATATCTTAAACATTGAATATTTTTTTATTTCTCTACAGATATCATAAACATTGGCCTTGATCTATATTTTAATTTTTCATGCTCATCATATACTCGTTCACTAATATCTAATTCACAATATAATTTAGTAAAACCAATATTAATTAGAGCGTTAAAGTCCCATTGAGGCCGTAAACGACTATTCATAGGCATAGCTCGTCTAAACTCTTCCCCATTATCTGGATGTTTATCATAATTAGAATCTTCCCCATATTTTTTTATATAATCACGTTGGTCTTCTTCAAATCTTAATCTGTATTCTTCATCAAAAAGACGTAGATTCCAATTTGCATCGAATATAAGTATTTTTCCATCAGGACGAAGTACACGTTTCCATTCAATATATGCAGACTCTGCATCTCTTAAGGTCCACGTCACATTACGACTGATAACAAAATCAAAACTTTCATCTTGAAAATCTAGACTATGACTATCCATAACATAGAAATTTGGTTTTGCTCCTGACTCCTTTGCATTTCTTTTAGCTTGTACAATCATTTCCTCGGTGCAATCTACTGCAGTAACCCTGTGGCCTTCAAGTGATAATATAGTTGCAAAAAAACCTGGACCTGTACCAACATCTAGTATATTGAGGTTCTCTTTTTTAGGTGCATTTTCCAATATTAGTTCTATCCATGCATTCCTTTTAAAACTGTTAATCTCCTTTTGTATATTATTGCTATAGTTTTCTGCAGCCTTACTCCAATTCTCTTTTACCATATTTTGCAAATTCATTATATATCCCCTTTCTTAGTACAATAAAAAATATAATATATGTTCTTTATATCTTATTAGATAAATTGCATATATCATAAATCGAACTTATTTTACATTTACTACTATTAATCTACAGCAATTTTCATACCAATATTGTAAATATAATAAAACTATCGATTTATTTTACATTTATATCAAAATGATACATTTTTCAGTTTCAAAATGATAACATTATCATTTTGAAACTAGTCACTTGAAAATAAACTTGTTACTTCTTCATTTCCTTCTACTTAGATGAATTCCAACAATATCATAGCAATCATAACTATCTAAAAGAGGATATCCTCTTTTATTGTAGAATATGTAATAATATAGCAAATCGAAAAATTTTAATAATTACTATATATTTTAGGAGGTGACTACGGCATTTTTGTGCCAGTTTTATATGAATAAAAATTTAATAAATGTTACAAAAGGCATTGAAAAGGCTGAACTTGCAATTACTAATGGAAAGATTGTCAATGTATATTCAAAAGAAATTTATAATGGTGGAGTAGCTGTCTATGGTGATAAAATTGCAGCTATAGGAGATATTGATTATACAATAGGACCTAATACTAAAGTTATTGATGCAAAGGGTAAATATCTACTTCCAGGATTTATTGACGGTCATATACACCCTGAAAGCACTAACTTAAGCATAAGACAGTTTGCAGAAATCGTGTTGACTCACGGCACAACAGTTATTATGGCCGATATGCATGAAGTAGGAGTTGTAGGAGGAATATCTGCAATAGATTCAGTTTTAAAAGAAGCTGAGAATACACCCTTGAAAACTTATTTCGTCGTACCATCTCATGTACCATTTTCTCCTAATCTTGAAACAAGCGGGGGCCATATTGACAGTAAAATTGTTAAAGAAGCTTTAAAACGTCCAGATGCTGTAGGACTTTCTGAAATTGTATCTGCTTATGTTTTATCCGGATCCACAGACTTGATGAGTTCAATAGATTTAACTATAAAGGCAAAAAAATCATTACAAGGGCATATGCCTGAAACTCTAGGACCTGAACTTCAGACCTGTATTGCTTCTGGAATCATGACAGATCATGAATCTTTAAGTACTCAAGATGCTTTAGAAAGGATAAGACTAGGCTGTCATCTTATGATGCGCGAAGGATCGGTAGCACATAATCTCGTTGATTGTTTAAAAGTAATAACTGAACATAATATTGATTCAACAATGTGTAGTATAGTAACTGATGATTTGCATACAACAGATGCAGTTGAAAAAGGTCATCTTGATGAAAGCATTAGGATTGCATTATCAAATGGAATAGATTTTATAACTGCAGTACAAATGGTTACCTTAAATGCTGCACGAGCATTTAATCTTGATAGAGAGATAGGTTCGTTGACCCCTGGAAGAAGGGCAGATATCAACATAACAACTGGTCCTGAAAAATTTAGCATAGAATCTGTTATAGCTGGTGGTAAATTAGTCGTGGAAAATACTAAGCTTGTAGAAAGAATATCCGCTGTTCAGCATGATCCGTCTTTACTAAATACTATTAAACTGAAGAGAAAAGTTACTGCGGAGGACTTTATAATAACTGTAGACAATAAAGCGAAATTTGCAAATGTGAAAGCTATGCGAACGCTGGAGTACATTCCAATTACTATTGGACAAGATGTTAAACTACCTGTTAGTGACGGAATAATTCAAAGTGATACTAATCAAGATGTAATATATATATCTCAAGTAGAGAGATACGGGAAAAATGGTAATATAGGAAAAGCTTTTATGGCAGGCTTTAATCTTAAAACTGGAGCAATTGCATCTACTATTGGACATGACAATCATAATATAATAGTATTAGGTACAAATCATGGAGATATGGCATTAGCCGTTAATCGTCTTGCGGAAATAGGTGGTGGACAAATTGTTGTAAATGACAACAATATTGTTTATGAAATACCTCTACCAATACTTGGGCTACTTAGTGATAAAGATGCATGGTCTCTTAGCGAAGATAAGAAAACAATTAATGCTTTAACTCACAGCTTCGGATGTACAATAGGATATCCCTTTATGTTTCTTTCTTTTATAAGTCTTGCTGCTATACCTCAATATGCAGTTACTGATCACGGTTTTATTGATGTTGCACAGCAAAAAGTTATTGATCCTATTATTGGGATTGAATATTAGTTAGATTTTATAAGACATGTCATTACCTTATTAAGAGTATTGACATGCCTTTGTTTTCTATTCATATGATTAAAGTCAGCATATAAATAGATATAATACTATTATGCTATAATAAAATTCCAATTTAAAATAAGGGGTACTTTTAGTTTGTACAATTATATTATAATTATTACATAAGTTATACAAAATCTCTAAACATGGTGTTTAAATTATTAAAATATGGTTATAATTCTAAATGTAATTTTTGAATTCCCCCATAAAGTTTGAGGCTAGTAGTATAAATACTAGTCTCTTTTATTTCCTAAAATAAAAAAATGCCCTGGGTTAAAACCTAGGGCAAAAAATATTGTGTTATCTTCTATGTTAAATATGATGATGCCTACATTGTCTATTCTACATTTATTTTAAAAGCCCTCCAAAAACCTACTAGTTTTTCCCTAATATAAAATCATTAATTAATAGTATAGAAGCCTCCATCTTTGAAGGAGATACATATAATATTGCTTAAAGCCAACTTTATGCTGACTCAGCACTTAAATAGTATTTATGTATAAGGTTGTCCAATTCTTGACTAAGCTTTATTACACCATCAGAATATAAACAACTACTTTCTTCTACCAATTTATTTAGCTCTCCTCTTAATGTCTCAATTTCTTTTTCCACAACCTCATCCCCATGTTACATATTTATCCAACATTAGAAATTATATTACAATCGCTTTAACATTTCAATACGTTAAATCGATATTTTCTAGTAGTTAATGAAATAATTTTCTGGTGATATTCATACAAGTAACAGATAAAGTTAAAGCCTACATCCTAAAAAGATATAGGCTTATATTTTATAACAAAATTTCAATATAGAATAAAATTGAACCTTCTATTATGTTAGAATTTTTATATTGAATAATACAATGTTTAGGTGAATTATTCGTTTTTTAAGTTGTTATTGCTTTTTTATAATCGGTATCCATATTTCGCTTTTAAAAGTTGGTGAAGTTACATCTTTATTCTCGTTCCATAAGATTTCTGGTCCTTTTGTTTGTTCATAGTTTGAAGATGGAAACCATTCAGAATAGATGCGTCCCCAAACATTTTGCAGAGTATCCGGAAACGGACCTACCGCTTCAAATACAGCCCATGTGGAGGGAAAAACTTCAAGTTGTGATAGGTTATTTGGACACTCCTTTGTTGTTGCTACACCTATATAATGGTCAAGTTCTCCTTTTTCCTCCATTCGTCCTTCTGAAAAATTTACAGACGCACTTACTAATCCCATTGGCTCTATATTAGATAATTTTTTGAGTTTATTAATAGTTTCAGCTGTTAGACTTTTCCACATTGCAGCAATTTCTGGATTTACTCCATTAAAAATTATAGGTACCCTTTTCTTAATGCCAATTATACAAAATGCTTCTTTTTCTTCAATTCTATAATTCATTTCATTTCCTCCTTGAATTGATAATTGAAAAGTCATTCGTGGATAAGCTTTTAATGATTTACCATTGAACCTAGCCTCTGATGGTGTTATCCCATGCAGACTTTGAAATGCTCTTGTAAAAGAGTCTGGCGACTTGTATCCATATTTAATAGCCAAATCAATTACCTTTATATTACTATTATTGAGTTCAAAAGCTGCAACAGTAAGGCGTCTGCGACGAATGTACTCGGAGAGTGAAACACCTGCAAGGAAAGAAAACATTCTTTGAAAATGATATTCCGAACAAAATGCCAACCTTGCTACTTCTTTAAAATCAATTTCACCATTGAGATTTTTTTCAATATAATTTAATGCATCATTCATTCTTTTTAGCGAATCCATTTTATGACCTCCTCTCTCATCAATAGAATATCAGAAATTATATTTGTCTATCCGACTATTTCTGCACAATTATGTAGGATCTATTCATTACCATACATGCAACAAATAAAAAATTATTTAACGTGCATTTGTCTAATCTTGCTTAATGATCTAGTTAATTCTACTTTTAAAACAGATGAGTTTATATATATTCATAGATATTGCAACATAATTAAAGCCTGCATCTAAAAAGATACAGGCTAACATGCTGTAATAAAATTTCTATGTGGAATAGAGGATACTACTAGCTTGTGCAGTTATGCCATAATTATTACACAAGTTATAAAAAAACTTTAAATATAGTGTTTAAGTTTTTTAAAATATGGTTATAATTCTAAGGTAAGTTTTTAAATCTCCCAATAAAGTTTGAGGCTAGTAGTATATAACTACTGGTCTTTTTTATTTCAAATCCATTAATCTTTTTACATCTATTAATGCTTTCTCTGTTTCAGATGTCTTTATCCCTATCCTGTCAATGATTATACCTTTTTCTTCTAATGCTTTTCTAAGTATTTCAATAAATACACCTTCTCCAGCAACTTCTTTATCATTCTTTGAAGTTGTATTAACACCACAACTTGGTGATCGATCAATTCCTATAATGCCCATTATTTTGAAGCCGTTTTTAATATATTCTTCTATTTGAAATATAACTTCATTTACAAAATTATTAATTATTTCAGTTGAAGTAGTTTTTTTTAACTCTTTTCTAATTCTTGTATTCTCTACTACAACTTCTCTTTCTCCACCATGAATATCGCCACGATCCAGTCCTAAACATAATATCTCAGGACATGGCATCTGTATTATCCCAACTTTAGATTCAACAAGCAACTTTAAAATACTTTCATTGGTTCCAGGATAATCCGCTGTACCATCTGAAATTGAATTTTGATTTAAAATACAATGAGATATTAATACGATTTTTTTACTTCTAGCATCAGTAAACATAAAATTTCTCCCCATTCCTAACTATTAAAATTTAAATAAAACAGTGCTTTAATAAATCGTTCATCTTTTCAGTTGTTACATTAAAAAAGAAAATTATTAATCCGTTTCATTATAGTGTTTAATTGCATTTTGTAAATGGTCATATCTAAAATCTGGCCAAAAGTCGTTTGTAAACCATAATTTTGCTTTTGCAGACTGCCATAATAAAAAATTACTTATCCTCATCTCGCCACTTGTTCTAATGATTAAGTCAACATCAGGCAATCCTGAGGTAAACATATAATTGCTAATTACCTCTTCATTTACATTGTCAATATTCAGATTTCCAACATCTATATCATGCATTAAGTTTTTTGCAGCGTTTGTTATCTCTGAGCGACTTCCATAATTTAATGCAATATTCAATATCATACCTGAATTATTTTTTGTTAAGTTTTCTGTATTTTTGATTTCATCTATTAACTCAGGTGAAAGATTATCTGTAATGCCAATATGTTTCACTCTAATGTTTTCACCAACTTCATTTCGTAATTTTATAAAGAATTCCACAAAAAGCTTCATTAAAAAATTTACCTCTTCATCAGAACGACTCCAATTCTCAGTAGAAAAAACATAGAAAGTAAGTACTTCAACTCCTAATTCGGAACAATCCCTGGTAATACCTTCAATTGGATTTGTACCAGCTCTATGACCAAAAGTTCGAGGAAGACCTTTCTTTTTAGCCCACCTACCATTTCCATCACAAACTATAGCAATATGCTTTGGTATCTTAATTCTGCTATCGTTTAATAAATTATTTATTAAACTATTCATTTTTACTGACCTCTTTTCTTTAATGGTTGTCATTTATTAATTTTTCCTATAGAAACAAAACACTTCTTAGCCACTTACTCTGTACAAAATAAAAATTATTTTCACAATAATTTACTACTTTGACTTTAATAGTAGTAATTATATCATAATTCACATGAGAAAAGATGATTATTTTTCCAATAAATGCGAAGGATTCCTACTTCTATATATAATAAGTTTGTCTTTTTTCAAAAATTAGTTTAGAATATAATGTGATTGGGTATGATTTGCAAAATATGCAACAATTTAAAGATGTTTTATTAGGAGGTAATCCACTGTGAGGAAATTGAATAAATTAATTCTTACCACATTATCATATACAGCTTGCTTACTATTTGTACTTTGTTCCAAGACTTTGGCTTCTGAGGCAACCTCTTCTGATGCATTATCTATTATACAAGACGACCCAATTTTAAATTGGACTAAGTTACCTACAAAAGAAGATGTCTCTGTTAATAAGGCTTGGTCTATTGAATTTACAAAACCAATTAGTAAGGAATCATTAAGCAACTATTCAATTTATGTAAAGGATGATAAATATAACATTGTTGATACCAATTTTCAACAAAGCGAAGATGGTCAAACTATAAATATATTCCCTACTTCTAACTATTTTCCTGGTCATTCCTATTCCTTATATGTTACTAATCGAGTTAAATCAACTTCAAACCAATCTTTATATAATCCAGCTTATATGAATTTTACTATTAATGTAGATGCTATAAAAGTTGATAATACTTATAACAACCAAAATATTAAATTAAAAAAAGGTGACATTTTAGAGTTAACCTTACCTGAAAATTATGACGGCGGTTACTCATGGCAATTTAAGCCATCCTTAGATAACGGTATGTTTAAAATTATAGATGACATTTTTATAGCTCCTGATGTTCCACCTAACGTTATTGGCGGTGTTGGTAAAAGACGATGGTTAATCCAAGCTATAGGCACTGGTAGTACATCAATAAATTTAGAAGAATCTAGACCCTGGGATTCTAAGTCCACTTTGAGTAATTTTAATCTTACAGTTACTGTTAAATAAACTTTTCACTGGGTACATGCATTTACCTGTACTATAACATATATCCCGGAGTATAAATTTACTTTCTGGTGTGGTTATCTATAAGTGCGATAGACCCTTAATAAACCATTCATTTTTTCGGCAATTAGATCAAGTATGGAAAAGAAGCCCAATCTTAAATGTCATTTATAGATTAATATATAATCCTTCCAATACGTCTTAACCGTATTGGAAGGATTATATTCAGTCAAGTATTCTTTCAAAATATATGCTGTCACACCATTGTCCATTCTTATATATATATTTACTAAAACGCCCTACAAACTGAAAACCATTCTTTATTAATACTATTTGAGATCCTATATTATTAGGTGATGTCCCAGCTTCTATCCTATGAATCTTATGTTTATTGACTGCTTCATCTAAAACAAGTTTTACAGCCTTTGTTGCATATCCTTTTCCTTGATGTTCCTCGCCCATTCTATAACCTAGTTCAGCCTTATTAAAACTTCCTCTTACTATGGATAATAAATTTATTCTGCCAAGAATCATTCCATTATGATTCTTTATCAAATACATATTTACTAATCCTTTCTTTTGTTCCTCAATTGACTCCTTTATTATTGCATTTAAACTATTTAATTCATAATAGTTATCTCCTCTTGGGAAACCTATTTTCTCAAAAAAAGCCCTATTTTTAAGTTCGAATGTAAAAATCTCCTGTAAATCTGACTCTTCAAGTAAATTGATTGTAATATCTGACATAAAAGCCTCCTTGACATCGTAATAATTTAATATTCTATCACTTTTACGCCCTGCTTTCAAATTACGTTTATTCATATTTTGACTTTACTAATGATAATTATATTTTCATTCTATAGAGTTGATATATATAAATAGCAATGAGGATTTCCATCTTTCGTATATTCACCAGGAACAGTACTTTCATAATCCTCGGTAAAGGCTCTTTTTATATCACCTGATTTTTGCTCAAGCCATACTTTTTCCCATGCCTTTCTTGTACATGCACCCATTTCTCCCTTTTCATCTTTTTCATCATATTTTTTGTATAAACCCTTACTTACTAATGTTTCTATTTTTTCAAAGAAGTCAGTTGTTGCAGCCATTATAGTTAAATCATAATCTCCCTTTTCATCACTAGAATAATTACTGTATTTTGAAACTGGAGAAATGCCTTGTTGAAAATTATGCTCACTATCAAAAAGAATGGGTAATTTTCCACTCAAAACCTCACCCCAAATTTCGCTAATTATCTTTATTCCTTCTTGAGAATTATTTGTTCTTACAGTTATCTCTTTCAATTTATAAGCCATAGTTTTTTTCATCCCCTTAAATATTTAATAAATTTATTCTCCCTCATAGATTTACTATTTGTAACACTTAACTTTAAAATGAAACCTATTGTTTAGTTATCATATATCTTAATACTGTTTTTAGTTTATCTCTTTCTATTTTTCGAGCGTCTGATAGATATATTTCTCTATGAACTAAACTTGGTCTTTCTTTTGGCAAATAAAATTCTTTTTCAGCTTTTCTCCACTCATATCTCACAATTAACACCTCCATTATTAATTATAAGGCATTAAATATGACAACATATTGACATATTATAAATATCATATACATAATAAGAAAATTCGATATAATATTAAACTAATTATTGGATCAATAAAAAGCAAAAGTTCTGATATTAACACGATAGGTCATAGATGGACTTCTCCTCTTTTAGCTGAATACATTAATCAAACATATGGTGTATTATATTCTGATGAAACTATTAGACGTATATTAATAAGTGAAAATTATACATTTAAAAGAGCTCAAGCAAAGCCTAGTAAAGCTGATAAAGCAGAACAAGAAGGCTTTTAAAAAATAAGTCTGCTTTTAGATACTGTAGAGGATTCTTCTGATTCAGTTATCCATGCTATGGATGAAGCCTATGTGCAACTTGAATCCCAAAATCGCAGAAACTGGAGTCCAAAAGGGGTATCCCCTATACTTGAAAAGAAAATCTATATGCTGATGAACATAAGAATAACTTAGTTATAATGAATCTCCCTACTTATTCACCTAATCTTAATCCGCAAGAAAGCATAAAACAGATGAATCTATGCTATGTTTTAGATACTATCTAGCATTTCCTTAACGGATTTAACTGCTAACTCAAGATTATAAGCTTTTATGCCTATCATATTAATAGAAATATTATTTTTACATAATTCATCCTTTAATAGTTTGATAAACACTCCATTTTCATTAGTTTCTATGCCTTCTGCCCATGCTGTTTCTATACCACAGGTAGGAGAACCATTAATCCCTATAAGTCCAATTACTTCAAAGTTATGTTTTTGGTATTCTTTAATCTGATAAACAATATTATTAGCAATTTTTTTGCATAATGCTTGTGAGTTATCTTCAGACATACGTTCAAATACTCGAGAATCCTCTGACTCAACAGTAGGCTTTGTTGATTTATCTACTTCTCTATCGAGTCCTAAATAAAGCATTTCAGGACAAGGCATCTGTATTATACCGACTCCATTATTTATCAAAATCTCTGCTACCTCCTTAATAGCACCAGGATAATGCGCACATTGATCTATTTTAGCATTTTGATTTAATACACAATGTGCAACAAGAACAACTTTTTTGCCTCTCTTATCATTAAACATAATACTTCATTCCTTTCTTCATACGCTAGATTTCTCTGACCTTATAAAATAAGTCAACATAATTGAGGTTTAATTAATAAGAAAATTATACCACAATATCTTGTATTTTTATTAATTTTATAAAAAACGCTCTATATTTTTATTGATTTTTCAAAAAAAACGTATAAACTCCTAACACTACATTATTCGATTTTCAAAGATCATCGTTCGTAGTTCCATTTTCAGCAGTTATATCTCATAGTTTTCATGATGTTTAACTATCTTAAATTTACGATAATTAGATATTTTATTTGAAGTGAGACGTAAAAATGCCGTAAAATTCATATGAATAATACGGCATTAATATAAATTATCATTATTTTGATATTGGATTTATTAGTTGTCCATTTATTACACTTCCATTTGAATCAAGTATTCTAGTTTGAATTGGTTTTGTAAATGATAATATAGCATTTTCATATTCATTAGCAATTTCAGTGCATCTATCTAAAGTAAAAAGGCCACCACAAGGACCACCATCAGAGCATGATTCTATTGCAGCATCATTAACAAACTTTGAGTCTACGTATCCTGTTTTGTCATCATGATAACTTACAATTACATTTTTCTTTTGCACAAAATCATCAAGCAGAACCGATGGTAATCCTACCGCATTATTGGCAGCATCTTTTCTTAATGATTTGAAATCATACTGATAATAGTTCCCTTGTATATCTTTAGAAACTATGGCATCTGTTTTTGCAAATACTAATGTAGGCGAAATCACTAATAACGCAGATATCATACTGGATCTTAAAACTGATAAGTACTTTTTATTCATTTTTTTCCTCCCTAATTTATTCTTTGTGAAATATCACTCCATAATGTTAATTAATATAAAAATTATACCACATCTTCTATATATTGTAATCACTGTACAGAATCACAAGAACTTTTCAACACCACATAATTCTACTTTGAATAATGCGGTGTCTCTACAAATCGTTCGTTTTTTCAGTTGTTGCGTTAAATAAAAATATTATGTAATATCTTAATACTATTTTAAAATCATAATGGTTTAGTCAAAAAGCTTCATGCTAATAGCTAAACCATCGCCTATGGGAAGTATTGTATTATAAAGACGCTTATCTGAGAAAACTTTTTTAAGATATTCATGTACAGGCTCACTAAACTTTTCTGGTATACCCATAGGTTTAAAAAGAACGTCATCTGCAATTATCAATCCGTTTTTACGGGTTAAACTTATACACTTTTCCAGCATTGGAGAATATAAAGATTTATCCGAGTCCTGCAAGATTATATCGAATGATCCTTCAATAGTGTTAATTACTTCACTTGCGTCTCCTAATATTAGCTCCACAACTTCAGACAACTCTGCCAATTCAATATTTCTTTTTGTTATTTCATATAAATCTTCCCTATATTCAACTGATATGAGTCTTCCTCCAGTTTCCTTTAAGGCTTGTGCTATCCATACTGTAGAATACCCAAGGCATGTACCAAATTCCAATACTCTTTTGGCCCTATTTGACCTTATCAATAAACCTAAAAGTTTCCCAACTTCCATTCCTACATATGGCTGGATACCATTCATTACCTCATCTTGTTTTATAATTTCATTTATTTGGCTGTTGTCAATGGTAATAAAACTTTGAATATATTCTGTTATTTTATTCATAAAATCACCTCATAATTAATTTTTCATATAATTCCAATATACATTTAATTTAAACATTTTCAATATATGTTTATTAATATATAAACATAATATCATAATGTTTATTATCTTTCAAGCATTAAACTTATTTTTGCATTTTTGTATCTGTATTTAGATAACTTCTTATACTAAATATTATAAATCTGAATGTAAAAGTTACGTCGCTTTATTTTCATGATGTTTAACTATCTTAAATTTACGATAATTAAATATTCCCTTTGTTATGCGACGTAAAAAACACTCCAAAATTCAATCTGAATAATGCAGTGTTTTTATAAATCATTCGTTTTTTCAATTGTTTCGTTAAATAAGAAAATTCTGTCATAAACAAATGTGACTTATTCATTCAATAGTATGGTATATAAGAATGATTATTTCACTTTTGCAATTTCAGCTACAGTTTGAGCGCTAGCTGTAATTTCTTCTAATGTTGCAGTTATCTCTTGGGTAGCAGCGGATTGTCCTTCCGAAATTGATTGAGCCTCATTAATTATACTAAGAATCTCATTTATTTTTGTACTTATTTCTGATAATACATTTGACACTTTCTTTGAAGATTCACCACTTAATTGAGCCAACTTTCGCATTTCACTTGCAACTATTGAGAAACCCCTACCAGATTCACCAGCTCTAGCTGCTTCTATAGCTGCATTAAGGCCTAATAAATTGGATTGAGAAGATACATTTTGTATCATGCTAATAATTTCATTACTCTCTTTTACATTCTTTTCTGTCTGTTTTACAGTTTCTACTACTTGAAATATTGTATTAAGCAATTTTCCAGATCCAGCATTAATCTCCCCAATGGTTGCAGTGGTTTCTTCAAGTGATGAAAATAACGTATCAGTGGATTCCTCGATTCTAAGTTGATTTTCTAAACTTCTACCTATAGCAACAGTTCCTATAACAGTTCCATTCACATTTTTTATTGGATACACGATTGATTTAAACGCAATCCCTAAAAACTCTTTAGGCACTATATCATTGAATATTTTCTCTTCTTTAATGCATTTATTCAGCGGACTATCAGCTGATAATTTTTGACCAATCTTTGCTTTAAAGTCTAAAGCTTTAGAAGGTCTGTAATATAAAATTTTTTCCCTATCACTAACAGAAACTAATATATCCTCCTGCAGTATATCGTTAAGTAAAGGCATAACCTGTAAAAAGCCATCTAAATTATCTATCGCCATAATAAAGACCTCCCTAGTATAATTAAATTAGTAAGTAATTATACTATCGCTAAATAATTATAATTCTTTAGCTAATCTTATCAAAACATGAGTGTAAATCTTAATTTGCACTAATAAAGCTACAATTCAGCCCAATATACGGTACTGTGTTATTCATTTAAAAAGAACAACTGTTTATATTTTAAGATTCACTTTTTAATTCGTAATGTTCTACCATTGTTCAAGTGCCATAAGTTTACAGTTAATATACTTTATAAGAAACAAATATCTCTGTCGTAATCTTAAAATAAATACACATGGTTTTGTATTGGGACGCAAAAACACCGTAGAATTCAACTTTGAATAATGCAGTGTTTTTGTAAATTGTTCGTTTTTTCAGTTGTTTCGTTAAATAAGAATATTGTCTATCAATTTTGCCACTGGTTACATAAATACTGCCACTATCCTTGAATAGTTTTTTGATTTGACTCTTGACTAGCATAATTTATTTTTCTTTGTACTTTAACAGTGAATATTATAGTCAGTATTGTAGTCATCACATCAACTATAGGTTGTGTAAATATGATACCATTTAGTCCTAGAATGCCGGGTAAAATAAGAATTACTGGGATAAAAAAGATACCTTGTCGAGCAATACTTAATATTGTACCTTTGAATGCTTTTCCAAGAGCTAGGAATAATGTTGTGTATATATATTGAAAACCAAACAAAATAAAAGTAATGCTGTTTGCTCTTAAAGCGTCGCTACCTATTGCAATAACGGAGGCATCTTTACTAAAGAAACCAATAATTTGTCTTGAAAAAATCAGGAGTATAATTTCAGTTACTGCACAAAAAACGGTTGACCATTTCAGCGAAACCGAAATAGCTTCTCCCAATCTTTTATAATTTTTTGCACCAAAATTAAACCCTGCAACAGGTTGGAATCCTTTTGCATATCCAAATATAACATATGAACCGAGAGCTAAAACCCTTGTAACGACTCCCATTGCTGCAACAGCTGAGTCACCATAATGGCTTGATGCAGTATTTGTCAATCCCATTGAAGCACTTGATAATAGCTGAAAAAGTAAAGTCGGTATTCCAATCTTTAATATTTGAGCATATATTGTCTTGTCTATAGAGAAATGTTTAATCGAAATATGCAAGTTGCTTTTTCCACTGGATATATACCACACATAAAGAAGGGTGGTAACTCCCTGTGCAATCACAGTTGCAATTGCTGAACCTTTAATTCCCCACTGAAACGTATATATAAAAATAGGTTCAAGAACAACATTTAACCCAGCTCCCATAAGCATTGATGTCATACTGATTTTTGTGGCACCCTCTGATGCCGAAATATTATTCATTGTTACGTTAATAACATTTAATATTGAGCCTGGTATGTAGATAATAGCAAACTCTCTTGCATAAGGCAAAATTGTTTGAGTAGCACCTAAAAAAGTTAACACTTTATCAAGAAAACACATTGTTATTGCGATAGTTATCAATCCTACAATAATGCTGGTAAATAATGCTGTCGAGGCAGTACGGTCAGCTTGTTCATTGTTTTTTTCGCCTAAAAGCCTTGATATGTAAGATGCAGAGCCGCTTCCGAATGTTAACCCTAATCCAATAATCAACTGGGCAATTGGATATGCAATTGAGACAGCACCCATTTGACTTGTCCCCAATCCTCCAACAAACATAGCATCCACAACATTGTAAAGTGAGGTCACAAGCATTCCGATAATAACTGGTATGCCAAGCTGGAATAATACTTTTGTAATATTACCTTCACTCATCATTTTAATTTTATTTTCATTTTTGTTCATTTATATGAACCTCCTTATGTAATTTATATATATTAAAGTGTATAGCATCTATACACTTTAATTAAAAAAAAATTATCTTTTCAGTTTTCTCATTAACAACAAAATTCTCCTATTAAAATTTGTTGTTAATGAGTATACCTGCTATACGCTTTAATCAAAAAATACTTATTCTGTAAGCTTTTCTTCAAAATCCTCAATTTGCTCTTCAACTTTATTTAAAAAAATCTTTAGGAATGCAATTTCTTCATTTGAAGCATCTTTTAAAATATCATTAATTAATGTATCAAATTTTTTATGCAATTTCACATGATTTGCATCTGCAATTTCGCCTTTTGGAGTTAATTTTATAATAAGTTTTGATTGATTATGTAAATCAGTTTCTTTTTTTATGAAACCCTTTTTATTCAGTTTATTAACAATTTGTGATACAGCCCCTTTTGTTACACCTAATTTATTAGCCAATCCTGTAATATGAATACCCTCCTCTTCTTTAATTGCTCTTATCATATGTATTTCTGAATTGAATAAAGGTACATCAGTTCCATAATAACGAGTTTGTTTATCATTCTCGATAAATTTGTAAATTACCGTTAATAAAGAATAACTTATTTTATTTTTTCGTTCATTATTTAAATTCATCATATCAAAAGCATATAGCTACTATACTCTCTTGTCAAGTCCTACTTGTATAAAAATTTTTAAGTTGTTATTTACCATACATTTTAGTTGATGAACAATAATTTACGACTGTAACTTAATTTATATCAAAATTATACCATGTTTTCTATATAATTTCATAGTTATATAGAAAGTATAGATATTTTTAACACTACATTATTCCATTTTCAAAGAACATCGTTCGCATTTCTAATTTAAAAAAGTTATGTCACAATATTTTCAATATATACATATATCGTGGTTTTAGGATATACGTATATACTAGTTGAAACGCGACGCAAAAACACCATAGAATTCAACTTTGAATAATACAGTGCTTAGATAAATTGTTCGTTTTTTCAGTTGTTACGCTAAAAAAGAAGATTACGTTTTAATAAATTAATCTGTAGAAAATATAAAATTCTTAAATGCTTCCACTGTTGAAAAATAGTAATCTGAATTAATTCTCATATAATCTGCTATTTCAGGAATTATGTGGGACCATCCTGCTCCTGCAAATGTTACATTACAACTTCTTGCCATATCTAACCCTGGTTTTAAATCGTCCAAAACTAACATTTCATTAATACCTAAATTAAATCTTTTCATAATTTCAATAATTGGATAAGAATTTGGTTTTCTTTGGTGTTCTTCTAACTCCCATCCAAATATTAAATCTGGAATTACACCACAATGTAAACGATAGTCTCTTAAAATTTGTTCACTTTCAGAATGCGAGACAACACATATTATGCCACCTAACCTTTTATATTCATTTATTAATTCAGAAAAACCTGGATAAAAGTCAGGGGATTTCTCTTTTGTGTAACTCTTCCATATTTTATATTGATATTCTTGCTCAACTTTGCTAAATTTCAAGACATCTTTACATAATTCTGAAAAACCAGGACTAAAACAATTGTAAACAAATTCTTCAAGACTTAATTGTTCCATTTGTGGTCTTAATATTTTTAATGCTTCTATAAAAGAAGGGTAATGAATTTCTGGTGTACTTTTCACTACTGTATCATCATGGTCTAAAATTAGACATCTGTACTTCAATTTAATTTCCTCCCTAATTATTTGTAACTGTTTAAGTTGTTACTATAATATTACAAATATCTTATATATCAAAATAACGATTAATGAATCATAAATTACGACTGTGACTTAATTTATTTCTTTAGTTTATGACCTGTAAAAAATTCATATAGTTTGGACTACATAAAATAATTTATCATAGTTGTTGAATTTTTTTCAATAACAGCTTTCCATTCTTCTTCATTAGTCATAATAATTATACCTTAATGCTTATCAATATAGTCTTGTAACTGCTCATGCCACTGTATAGTATCATATATTTGTGGTTCAGTTTTTTCGTACATTAAGAGGTCTATCAAATGTCTAGGTGTCTTTCCTCCAATATACATTGATTTAATACAAGAAATACAATATACACAAACTTCATTGCAAGGCATTGACTCTGCTCGTTCTTTCATTTTTTCATGAACCTTTTCAATAGGAAGCTTAAGATAAAAATCATCTCCGCAGCATATTGATTTTGTTCCAGAAAATTTTGTTTCTACAACATCAATGTTCATCTTTTTAAGTAGGTTACGTACAGCTTTATGCACTTGTGGTTTCTCACGCACAGGACAGGCATCATGTATTGACAGCTTCAAGCCTTTATAGTTAGGATATTGAAATGAATCCAATCCATCAAGCACTTCCCATAGAGATATTGTTGATATACCATCGTATAAGCTTCTAAATCTCCTATCACAGCCAGCACATACATTTATAATTAATGAACCTGCTTCAAGTTGTGGATCATGGTGACAGCATATTTTATGTAATGTAACTTCACCATAGTTCTCATTTAAAAACTTTAAAATTTTATTTTCTATTTCTGGCTTATATATGCTTAAGGCACAGCCTGGATTAAAATATACTTTTTTCATAACATATTTCCTCCTATAAAGTTTTTTATTAATAAGTATTTTAAGGATTTTTTATCTATAATGTCTATGAACTCATTTCCTTTATAATATATATAGTAACATTTTTCAAAAACAATACAACTAATAGTAAAGAAATATGACAATTAGTAACTTATAGTTCCATAAATAGGCACAAATCATTACTATCTATAAAATAGCATCTTCTTTATTTTTAATTTATTTGTCAATTCGTTTTGATTTTCGTCAACTATTCACTACGTGATATTTCATAGTATCTAGTCATCATAACTTTATAATAATTAAACATTACCTTGGAATTACGAGGAAAAAACACCGCAAAAGTTCAATTCATGAATAATGCGGTGTTCAGGGTAATTATTCGTTTTTTAGCTGTTATGCTAATAAAGAATTATCTAGACTAAATTCTATCAAGTTCCTCAACTGTTCTCTCATTTCTAACATCTCCAGTATTTAATGTTGTTTTTGCTTCAATTAGCATTACATGAACTTCTTCTTTAGCAACAGGCATATGTTCAACCCCTTTTGGAATAATGATAAATTCTCCTTGATTTAAAATTATATCTTTATCCCTAAATTTAATAATCAACACTCCTTTTAAAACATAAAACATTTCATCTTCATTTTCATGAGTATGCCATATAAACTCGCCCTTGAATTTAGCAACTTTTACATAGGAGGCATTGACTTCACCTAAAATTTTTGGACTCCAATGCTCATTAAAAAGACTTAATTTTTCATAAACATTCACTTTATCCACTTTTTCATCTCCTCAAAACTCTTTGTAAGATATTATATAAATTTATTATGTATATATGTTATAAATTTAATTATAATTATATTAACAATACATACAAGTACGCACTTTTTTATCATTTACTTACCATTTGGAAAGAGGAATTATGAATAAAATTAAAATTGAAAAATTTAAAGATCAGGAGAAGAGACAAAAAGACTTTAAATGTTCAATAGGATTTTCTATGACAGTTATTGGCAGCAAATGGAGATCAATTGTATTATGGTACATATTAAAGGAACAACCTATAAGATATGGAGAGCTAAAAAACTTAATACCAAATATAAGCCACAAGGTGTTACAATACATTCGTTTTTAATTGTCCCCTTGAATGTGGATATTAAGGTATTCTACATAGTTGATATATATAAATAGCAATGGGGTTTTCCATCTTTCGTATACTCACCTGGAATGGTACTTTCATAATCCTCGGTAAAGGCCCTTTTTATATTACCTGATTTTTGCTCGATCCATAGTTTTTTTCATCCCCTTAAATATTTAATAAATTTATTCTCCCAGTTCTTTTTTTAAATCTGCTATATAAAGTGACTGTTGCTTTTTTAGATACAAACCAGCAAATAAATTCATTATAGGATTATTTAATGATACTTCTTCTATAAATTCAATCTTCGTGCCATTATTATTAACAGAACTAAAAACTCCAATCCAATGACCGTTCATATTTTTATTGATCATATCAAATTCATATCGCTCATAAGGCTTTTTCAAAGTAATCCTAAACTTAGTGGAAAAATTGTCTTTGGTATATTCAGTAAAAGAGTTTTCATCTGCAGAAACATCAATTTTACTTAAATCACTCCTCCACTCATATCTATTGTTATTTGTAACCACTTCCCACACTTTTTTAATATCTGCTTGAAATGTGGCTGTAATAGTTGATTTCTTCATAATATATATCCTTCCTTAAATAATTTACTATTTATCCTATAGTAAATTATTTAGTTTTCATGCTTAAGTCATTAAGTATAAAGTTTATGTAAAACATATTATTGTAATAAAATTCCCTAAATATTTTTTACAATTTTTACTTAATGTATAAAAACATTATTCGTCAAATGCTGATAACGCAATA
>NZ_JAEEGC010000120.1 GCF_019207025.1 Clostridium thailandense
TCAAAGGTCCTAAGATTTTCTAAAATACTTCGCTAAGATTGATTAAGAAGTTTTTATATGTGTCTTCAGCTCTGGAAACATCTCCCTGAGCATAATTCAACTTTCTGGTGTATTTCTAATAGTGCGACAGCCCCATTATTTTTTTGATATTTTTCTGAAAAACTCTTACTTGGTGAAAATAGACAAATATCAGTGGTGATGATAAAATTAATGTTAATTGCAGATAAGGAGAGGTTTAAATGTTCGATGTTGATACTTGCATATGCTTCATTACTAATAAAGTTTCAAAAAAAATGGCAGATAAGATGAATGAAAAACTAGTGTTAGTTGGGTCAACTAGAGTTCAGTGGCTTGTTATGTACTATTTGTTAAAGTATGGGAAAATGAGCCAAAGAGACTTAGGCGAAAAGATGGATATAAAGGACTCTACAGTTGTTAGGTTAATAGATAGAATGGAGAAGGAACAGTTTGTGGAAAGAGCTAAAGATGCTAAAGATAGAAGAATTACATATGTGACATTGACTGAAAAAGGGAAAAAAAGAATTGACGAATTGCTTCCAATTGGAGAAGAAATGAGTAAAGTTTTTTCATCAAATATAAGTGAAGAGGAATTTGAAATTTTTAATAATGTTCTTAATAAAATGGCTGAAAATGCAGAAGGTTAAGACAGAAAATTGGAACTGTAGTGTATGAGTAAAGTAATAAATCCTATATTATAAAAAAATAAATAATGTAATGAAATGATATATATGCTTACATGTTGGATTAAAAAAACTATTATATAACAGTTCGTGATAGTGTTTACATTATTATAACAATGTGCTATAATTTACATTAAGAGAATTAGGGATTAGGGTTATAAATGTGAGAAAGGATGCAAATATCATATATTGAGGTTTGCATCCTTTCTTATTTTTATACCCTTAGGTACGCATTTTATAATAATTATACAAAAAAATCAAATAAAGTAACTATTTACACATTAATGCAAAAGTAGTAAGATAAAATTAATGGAATTTTGCCAATATATTACACAAATGTGATATCTAAGGGGGATAATTATGCAATATAGTGGATATTTCGGGGAATTAGGTAAGACTCTAAAGTCTATTCCACTGGAATTATTAATCGAAATTAGTATTTTATCTATATTTATACCAGCACTAATTGCTATGGATAAATATAATGATCAGTTATTTCATAGTTTATCAGAGCTATTTAACTGCGCTATTTTTTTTGCGATTTTTGTTTTTGCATATAATACTTATAACATAAGCAAAAATAACTTTTTAATGCTTTTGGGAATTGGTTGCTTTTTTGTAGCATTAGTTAATGTAGTTCAGATATTTCCTCATACTGGTGTATCCATATTATTTGAAGAGAGAAATAAGGACATTGAAACAGAAGCTTGGATTATTGCCAGGTATATATGGGTATTTACCTGTTTAGCATCTACAATATTTATATTTAAACCAGAAAAAAATTTAAATGTTTATTTAGTGTTTATAGCATACTTTTTTATAACTGCACTTTCC
Organism: Clostridium thailandense; assembly: GCF_019207025.1. Taxonomy (GTDB): domain Bacteria; phylum Bacillota; class Clostridia; order Clostridiales; family Clostridiaceae; genus Clostridium_AM; species Clostridium_AM thailandense. Next base: position 1,536 of record NZ_JAEEGC010000120.1, read on the forward strand.
TTATTATCCATATTTTATTTGAATATTTTTCCTAATTCTTATATTGGAGATAAAGGTTTGGCATCGTTTAAACTTATAAGTGAGTATATAATTTCATTCCTTTATATCATAGTTGCTATTATATACTATAGATTGAGAAAAAACATAGAGTTTCAGTTATTTGCATACATAGAAGGCTCTCTTGTTATATTAGTAGTATCCGAATTTTTACTTGCAGTTTTTTTTAATCCCTTAGATTGGAGAAATGGAACAGGTTATATATTAAAAGTTATTTCAGCATATTTTATATATAAGGCCATAATTGAGATAGGATTAAAAAAACCATATTCTACTGTTTTTAATGATTTAAATTTAATTGGTCATAAGGTAAAGGAATCTCAAAAAATGATAGTTAGTAATCAACAATGTTATGATATGATAATAAACAATTCTGATAATGCAATTGTTATTGGTAGTGAAAATAAACTTGTATTTGCCAATAATAAATTAGCAGAACTTGTAGGAGTTGAAAATGTAGCAGATATCATGAATTCAGAAATAGAAAGGTTTATACCTGACGAAGTTAAAGTATCTGCATTGCATTATATCAATGAAACAATAAGGAATAAAAAAATTACTCCTTTTAAGGAAGCAAGACTGAAAAGACTTGATGGACAAGTAATAGATATGGAGATTATGAGTTGTTTTTGTTCATACTATGGAAAACCATCTATTGTTGCTATGTTTAGAGATATTAGGGAAAGAAAACAAATAAAGCAGCTAGAAAACGACATAGTGGAAAATAAGAAAGAGATAGATAAAACAAGAGAAATGAATAAATTGATGACGGAATTTTTCGCTAACATATCACATGAACTTAAAACTCCACTCAACGTAATATTAAGTGCTATTCAAATATTATCATTGCCTAGTGGAGAGGAAACTAATAATTCAGCTGAATTGAGATTGAACAAATATATAAAGTCTATGCGACAAAACTGTTATAGATTATTAAGAATTGTAAACAACTTAATAGATATAACAAAGTTTGATGCGGGATACCTTCAATTAAATTTAAAAAACTATAATATTGTAGATATAGTAGAGGATATTACCATGTCAGTAGCAGACTATATAGAAAGTAAAGGGATTGAACTAATATTTGATACTGATGTTGAAGAAAAAATTATGGCTATTGATGCTGACAAAATTGAGAGAATAATACTAAACCTATTATCAAATTCTATTAAATTCACTAATAAAGGTGGAAAAATACTAGTAAACTTGTTGAATAAAAATAAAAGCATAATTATATCTGTTAGGGATACAGGTATCGGTATACCAGAAGATAAACTTGATATCATTTTTGAAAGATTTGGGCAAGTAGATAGAACTTTATCGCGTAATCGTGAAGGCAGTGGTATAGGGTTGTCACTTGTAAAATCAATTGTGGACATGCATAGAGGAAGTATTAGAGTTTTGAGTAAATTAGGTAAAGGCAGTGAATTTATCATTGAGTTACCTGTAAAACTTGTTAAAGAAAAAATATATGATAAATGTTTATATGAAAATAAGCTAGAAAAAGTTAGAGTTGAATTTTCAGATATATACTTATAAATATAAAGTAATATCCTATATTATATCTAGAAAATAGATTTTATGAATTTACGACTTAGTAAATAAACAAGTATTGAGAGAGAGTATACGTGGTTTAAATATCACTTTATATACAAGCCCTGCATAATCTATTAGTAAAGTAATTTATGAGAGGGAAAAAATGAATATAGCATTAACATCACTTCACTATATCTATTTAATCTTTATATTTATAATTATAGTAGCTATGATCAAGAAAAAAGATATTTCATTAATTTGTATACTTGGTATATTCCTACTTGGCCTAGTTGGTACAGGTTCTTTATATCATTCTACAATGGGAGTATTTAATAGTTTTGTCTATGCTACTAAAGAGCTTATGCCTACTATATTTATTATATCCATTATTGTTGCAATGAGTAATGTCTTAATAGAATCTGGTATAAATGAAGAAATAGTATCTCCTTTTAAAGGAATAATAAAAAATTACTGGATTGCTTATTGGGTTATCGGAATAGTTATGATGGTACTTTCCTGGTTTTTTTGGCCATCACCAGCGGTAGCTTTAATAGGAGCTTTATTTTTACCTATAGCAAAGAAGGCAGGACTTCCAGCTATAGGAGTAGCAATATCCATGAACTTATTCGGACATGGTATAGCACTTTCAGGTGACTATATAATTCAGGCAGCACCTAAGCTTACAGCAGATGCAGCAGGCATACCGGTGTCTAGTGTAGTTAACGCAAGCATTCCTTTAGTAATTACAATGGGTTTAGTAACTACTATAACAGCCTTTTACTTACTTAAGAAGGATATTAAGTCAGGAAAAATATCTACAGAATATACTATAGAGGAAGAAAATGCAGAAGAGAAGGCTAGTCTAGCAACCCTTTCAAAAAACTTCAAAAGAATTTTAGCATTAATAATTTTAGCTTTATTCATGATAGATATATTTGTAATGTATACTGCTAAGCTGCAGGGTGGAGATGCTACTGCCTTGATAGGTGGAACAGCTATATTTATATTGAGCTTAATATCTATAATAACCTATAAAAATGAGGCATTAGAAAAAATAACAAATAATCTTGTTAAAGGGTTACAATTTGGATTCAAAATATTTGGTGTAGTTATACCTATAGCCGCATTTTTCTATTTAGGAGATTCAGCTTTCACTGAAATATATGGGAAAATATTACCAGCTAACTCTACTGGCATAGTTAATGATCTAGGGGTATGTTTGGCTAATGCAGTTCCTCTAAATTCTATAATTGCTTCTAGTACTCTTACTTTAGTTGGTGCAATTACAGGTTTGGATGGATCAGGATTTTCAGGAATATCCTTAGCAGGTTCTGTAGCAAAATTATTTTCTACAGCTATAGGAGGAGGAGTAGCTACTCTAACTGCACTAGGACAAATATCAGCTATATGGGTTGGTGGAGGAACTATAATACCATGGGCAGTAATACCAGTAGCAGCTATATGCGGAGTAGATCCTTTTGAATTAGCAAAGAAGAATATAAAACCAGTGCTTATTGGATTGATTGCTACTACAATAGTTGCTATGTTCATTATATAGGTTATTTAGTAACAAATCGTATATTCTTAAATATTATATAGTGTTAATAATTTTTAAGAGGTTTTGCAATGTTTTTTAGATATTGGGATCCATACCAAGACATGTATAGAAAAGAAGTAGTAGCATATACATCGAATATTCCTATATATGTAAATGGAATTAATGTAAACAAGAATCCGTATCCTGCTCTTAACTACAGAGCCTACAGTGATATACCGTATTATAGTTATGTTCCAGTTGCAATTTTTAATAGAGTTGGAGCAACAGTAGTATATGATAGTCAAGCAAATACAATTAGAGTAACAACAGATTATTATTCAAATAAAGATATTATAAAACAACAACAAATTCAGATTAAGGCGCTTCAAGAAAGAATTAATAAACTTGCAAGTCAAATGAAATTATGTTCAGGTTATGTACAATATCAAGGAATAGTAGAGGGATTTTATAAGTTTTCAAACTCATATTGGAACTTATACAGTAATGTAACACCTAACCTTATTGTAGGAAATTTTTATAAAGTAGTCAGCCAGGATGCAGGCGCAGGTTCACTTTACATGGAGATTCTTAATGATAGCAACGAAAATGTTGTTTTTAGAACAAGTAATCTGTACACGCCTAAAGGTATAATATATGTTGGAAAAGATGAAAATGGACTATATGTATTTACTTGGGAAGCAGATAACGTTACTTCAAAATTTAAAGTAATACAACCTTCCAATGGCGGCGTTTCATTAGATCCTAATAAGATTTATGTGGTGCAAAGAAATGATGATTTAGCTGGATATGAAGGAAAAGCATATAATATTGTAGGAACTAATATAATAATTGCTTCTGTATCTTAAAAAAGAGGAATAAAATAAATTTGTCAGGCATAAACCTTGTCATAATTTTAAAAATTATAAATAGACCAATAGGACTTAGTATTATTTGTCCTATTGGTTTATTAATTTGAATCGATTTTTATATGAAATATAGAATTTTTTTGTAACACTTTGGATTTTCTTTTTAATAGTTCAAGTGTCAGGCATAGTTAAAGATGTTCTGACACTTTTTAACTTTCTTTATATCTAAGCATCTTTATAACGTGAAGCCAAAAATTTAAGTATAATTATATAGTAATATAATAAATATGTTCAATTAAGGGATGTTGGAGTCTGATAGGTATCCAGTGTCTTTCATTTTTATTAACTCAACTAGATAAAACATTTAAATATTTTATAAAAAGAACAATTTCGGTAACGTACGTTACCGAGTTAACTTAGATAATGTTGTATTATTTAACTGTAACTAACACGCAGCTGAGGAATAAGTAAGTAATATTGTGTGGTAGCTGCAATAGTGTTAAAGGTAAACTAGAATACATAGTTATGTAAAAATTAAAATTAGTTTGAGGAGGAATATTATATGTTTGGATTATTCAAAAATGGTGATAACGACAATGATAAAGAGGTAAAAAAAGCTGAACCCAATCCAATGTTTTGCTACCAATGCGAGCAAACTCCAGTTACAGGTTGTACTAAGTTTGGAGTATGTGGTAAAAATCCTGATATAGCAAGTTTGCAGGACATAATGATATTAGGTCTTAAAGGTGTAGCTGCTTATGCAACTCACGCAAGAGAACTTGGAGTTTCGGACGAGGAAGTAAATAATATTACTCATGAGGCATTATATACAACACTTACAAATTCAAACTTTAGCTTGGAAGAAAACATAGGAATGGCTTTAAAAGTTGGTACTGCTACAGTTAAAATAATGGACGTGCTTGATAGAGCTCATACAGGAAAACTAGGTGTTCCAACTCCAGTTACAATATCTCAAGATAAAATAGAGGGACATTGTATATTAGTAACAGGACATAATCTTTATGCTTTAGAAGAATTATTAAAACAAACAGAAGGCAAAGGAATTAACATATATACTCACTCAGAAATGCTTCCAGCTCACGGATATCCAGAACTTAAAAAATACTCTCACTTAAAGGGTAACGTAGGCAAAGCCTGGTATGATCAAAGAAAATTATTTGAAGAATTCCCAGGAGCAATACTTGGAACAACAAACTGCTTAATGCCAATAACCACAGGAACTTATGGAGATAGATTCTGGACTTATGGAACTGCAGGACTTCAAGGTGTTCCAAAGATAGTTAATGATGACTTTAGTCCAATTATTGAAAGAGCATTATCATTAAAGGTTGTTAATAGAGACTCAGATAAGACAGTTACAACAGGTTTTCATCACAACACAGTGTTAAGTATAGCACCAGAAATAATAGAAGCAGTTAAAGCTGGTAAGATAAAGAGATTCTTTGTTATAGCTGGTTGTGATGCACCAACAAAAGGAAGAGAATACTTCAGAGATTTAGCTTTAGCACTTCCAAAAGAGGCAGTACTTTTAACAACATCTTGTGGAAAGTTTAGATTTAATGATGTTGACTACGGAACAGTACCTGGCACAGACATTCCAAGATATATTGACCTTGGACAATGTAATAATTCAGGTTCTGCAGTTAAAATTGCATTAGCTTTAGCAGAAGCTTTTGGATGTACAGTAAATGATTTACCACTAAGCATAGTGTTATCTTGGTTTGAGCAAAAAGCTGTTGCTATACTTCTTGGATTATTCAGTCTTGGAGTTAAAAATATACATGTAGGACCAAGTGCACCTAAGTTTATAACTCCTGGAGTATTAAAGGTATTACAAGATAACTTTAACCTTCAGTTAATAAGCGGAGATGTTAAGGCTGACCTTGCTAAGTTTATGGGTTAATAAAAAATAATGAATATTTAATAAAATCGTGTTTATTTGATTCATCTCATTTGGAATGCTATTATTACCAAGGGAAGAGATAAATAAAAACGATAATAAAAGAGACGGTTTATAAAAGGTGTAAACTGTCTCTTTTATATTATCTAGATATTGTTTGTAACCAATATTATCAATAAATCTAAAGCTCAGTATTTTGAAATAAATCACTAGAGGTACAACTCTCCACCGATTCTATTAATATATCAGCAATTTTATTGGCCATGAATAGTACATCTTTTAGGCGAATTTCATGCAAATAAGCATCATTGTCATTAATTGCTATAATTCCAACTATAGATATATCTCCTACACTTGGAAGGATTTTATTTGTTCCAGTGCCAGGGTGGATAGGATAGTCTCTTAAATGTATTTGAAATAGGGAGGATTTATCACTATAACAGGCATCAATACCTATAAAGAAACCATTAGGATGATTGTTTTTGATTTTAATTAAGAAATCTTCTAAGTTAATTGCATGAATAGGATGTTCTATTGTACCGTAAACTGGGAAACTAAACCCTCTAGATTCTAAAATACTTCCAACAAAAGGTGCTAAACTATCAAATATCCATTTATCCGTACCAATACAGATTACAACAATGTTATCTAAGTTGCTTTTTATAAGTTCGCGAAAAAATTCAACTCCTTTGTAAAGGGTTTCGTCTTTGTATATAATAAAATTTTTTGTTGTCGATTTTTTTTCAGCATAAGATATATGTTCTTTTTTAAAAACTTTACTCCTTAGGATGTTATTAAAGAAACCCATAATACAATATCTTCCTTTTGCAGTTTATTTATACTAATGTACTTCTAATTAGATTTTATCATATTTCAGCTGAAAGTTAAAAAACAAAAAAGTGCAGCTATAATGTTAATAACTGCACTAAATATGATTACATATTGTCTGTTTTCATTGCTCTCATAGAATTTAGCACTGCAAGTAGTGTTACTCCAACATCACCAAATACTGCTTCCCACATAGTACCTAAGCCTAAAGCTACAAGAACTAATAATATGAGCTTAATACCTAAAGCAAAGAATATATTTTGCATTACTATACTTCTTGTTTTCTTTGCTATCTTTATAGCCGAAGCAATCTTTGAGGGTTCGTCAGTCATTATAACTACGTCAGCAGCTTCTATTGCAGCATCGGAACCAACTCCACCCATTGCTATCCCTATATCGGCTCTTGCTAGAACTGGAGCATCATTTATTCCATCACCTACAAATATTAGCTTACCTTTTGATGATTTTTCTTTATCTAGTAATTCTAATTTTTCAACTTTTTGATCTGGAAGTAGTTCAGCGTGAACTTCGTCAAGACCTAATTGATTGGCAACTTTAGCACCAACTGTTTTATTATCACCTGTTAACATTACTGTTTTTTTAACGCCTATAGCTTTTAGTGACTTAATCGCTTTTGCTGAGTCATCTTTAATTTCGTCTGATATTACTATATATCCTGCATATTTTTTATCTATAGCAATATGAACCACTGTACCTATAGTTTCAACCTGTTCATACGATATCTTTTCTTTAGACATCAGTTTATAATTTCCCGCTAACACTTCTTTACCTTTAACAACAACTTTTACACCATGACCGGATATTTCTTCATAATTTTCTAATGAAGCCTTAACTAGTTCTTTATCATAAGCATTTAATATAGAAGCTGCTATTGGGTGATTAGAATAGCTTTCTGCATGAGCTGCATAAGCTATAAGTTCGTCTTTTGAAATATTATTTTGTGGTTTTACTTCAGTTACTTTAAATACACCTTTTGTAAGAGTTCCTGTTTTATCAAAAACAACAACTTCAACACTATTTAAAGCTTCCAAATAGTTACCACCTTTAACAAGTATTCCATTCTTTGAAGCTCCGCCTATTCCTCCAAAGAAACCAAGTGGTATAGATACAACTAATGCACAAGGGCAAGATACTACTAAGAAAGCTAATGCTCTATATATCCATTGTGAGAAAGTAGCACCATCAATAAATAAAGGTGGAAGTATGGCTAGTGCCAATGCAGAAAAAACAACAGCAGGCGTATAATATCTGGCGAATTTTGTAATAAAATTTTCAGTTGGAGCTTTCTTGCTGCTTGCATTTTCAACTAAATCCAGTATTTTTGCAATAGTAGAATCACTAAATTCTTTTTCTACCTCAATTGTTAAAAGCCCATTTTTGTTGATAACTCCACTTAAGATACTATCTCCAAGTTTAACTTCCCTAGGAACTGATTCTCCAGTTAAAGCAGAAGTATCTATCATTGAATTACCCTCAACTACCTTACCATCTAGAGGAACTTTTTCACCTGGTTTTACTACTATAATACTTCCTACGCTAATCTCTTCTGGTGATACTTTTTTTATATCATCACCTATCTTTAAGTTAGCAAAATCAGGTCTTATATCCATAAGAGCCGTAATAGATTTCCTTGAACGATTAACTGCTATTCCTTGAAATATTTCTCCTAATTGATAGAAAAGCATAACAGCTACACCTTCTGGATATTGTTTGATAGCAAAAGCTCCAATAGTTGCTATACTCATAAGAAAGTTTTCATCAAACACTTGTCCCTTGCTTATATTTTTTAATGCTCTTAATACTACTTCACCACCAACTAGTATATAGCTTATTAGATAGAGTATTAATTCAATAGTATTTGGGAGCTTTGCAATAGTTGCTATTCCGAATAGTGCAGCGCCTACAGATAATTTAATTAGTTCTTTCTTATTGCTTTCCTCATGTTCATGAGTAGGGTTTTCAGATAATCTACTTTTGTTTTGAATTTCAATAACTTTAACATCAGGTTCTATTCTTTTAACTATTTCCTTTACTTTTTCTACGACAGTATTTTGTCTAGATGGGTTGTCTATTTCTAAAATAAGCTTTGTAGATATAAAATCCACTACAGCAGATTTTACACCTTCTATGTGGTTTGATTCCCTTTCTATTTTCGCAGCACAATTACCACAACATAGCCCCTCAAGTAATATCTCTTTTCTCAAAACTTTTTGTGATAGCTTTTCTTTCATTTTTACATGAGATTCTATTTTCTCAATCTTTTCAGAAGTTGCTGCGATTAAATCTTGCACATTACTTACTTCTTCAATCTCTAAAGTTAGAGTTTTGGTTAGGAAATTTACATTGGCTGAACCTATACCTTTAATTTTACTAACCTGATCCTCTATCTTGGTTGCGCAATGGGCACAGTCTAATCCTTGAAGAATAAATTCTCTTTTAATATTCTTATTGTTTAATTCCTGTGATTTAATATTACTTTTTATAGAATTTTTAGTTGATAATTTTAACTTATTTTTACTAACATTTTTAACTGCTTTCTCCATAGTTTTTATCCCCCCAATAGTAGTTTGGATTTTTTCAGATATATAAGTTATTTTTTAACATATTGCAATTAAAAACATGAACATATGAATAATTGTTCATATGTTCATTATATGAAAATAATTTAATTTTGTCAATAAATTAAGAAACTTTTTCCTTATGTTTTTTGAGTATAAGAGTTACTTTACATGGAGCTATTTTGAGTTTATTTTAAGAATTATGTTGCATAATGATGTGTAATACTTCTTATGTTATTATGAATGCTTAAGAATTACCTGTATTATTGTGGTTGCTATTCATAAAAAGACTCCTATTAATTCTTTGTTTAGATTAATAGGAGTTTTTCTTACTTAGTTTCATAAGTCATTTTAAATTTTAAAGCATTTCAACAAGAATAGCAGCCATATCTTTAGGATGGGTTTTCATATCATTCTTTAGCCACTCTTCAACTACTCCAATACAGCCTGATATGGCAAAAGGCATGCAATATCGTGCTTCTATCTCTGAGGATGTATCATCTAGCGGAATTTTGCAGTGTTTTATAGCATCTTTAAGTTTTGGTATAAAAGTGAAGTCACCACCATGACAAAGAAATATCTTAAACATTTCAGCATTATCTTCTACAAAATTGAATAGATATATAAAAAAAGAGAATAAATCATCATAGGTAGTAGCTTCTTTTGAAAATTTATCATAAGCTTCACTGAAATTATTAATCAGGTCAGTTTCTATCTTTTCCACCATATCAAATATATCTTTGTAATAAAGATAAAAAGTGGATCTATTAACATCTGCTAAATCAGTAAGTTCCTTTACTGTAATATTATTAATTTTTTTTTCAGCCATAAGCTTTGTTAAGGCTTTAAGTAGAGTTTTTTTAGTTTTTCTTATACGCCTATCAAGTTTCTTTTCTTCCATAATACCTCCAGAAAAACATCTTAATATTTATCTAGTATATCTTATATAATAAACACTTGTTTATTAAAATACAAGTGTTTTATTCGTTTACATAATTTGTTTAGATTAAAGTGAAATTCCTAGAAAAATATTTTAACAGTTTTTCTACATTTACCTAAAATGTGTTGAATAAACTACAAATGCACGACTGATTAATGATTGAATTTAATCGAAACGCATTTTATAATAAACACACGTCTATTAAAACACAAGTGTTTAATATACTTTAATATAAACAGAAATTAAATTATTTAAGTTAGAGGTGGTATAACATGAATAAAAAAATTCTATCATTGTTTTCTGTGTTCGCAAGTATGATTATACTAGCGGGATGTGGTAGTAAGAGTGACTTAGAAAATACTAATGCTAAAAGCTATCCTGTAAAAACATTAGAACTTAAAAATGAAGATAAGCCTATTTCTTTAGAATATGAGGGAATAACAGGTGGAAGCGAGGTTAGAAAGCTATCTTTTAAAAGTTCAGGAAAAATATCTAAAATATATGTGACAAAGGGTCAACAAATAAAAAAAGGTATTTCTCTGATTGAGCTAGATAAAAGCGATTTAAGCTTTGACATGGACGCTGCTAAAGCCCAGGTGGATTCAGCATCTGCACAGTATAATAAGGCAGTAAATGGTGCTCAAACTGAAGATATAAGCAAAGCAGAAATAGCAGTGAAAAATGCTGAGGATAACTATAATTACTATAAGGATTTGTATGATAAAAATGCTAAGTTATATCAAAGCGGAGCAATTTCAAAGCGGGAATTAGAAGCTGCTGAACTTCAAGAAAACAGCTATAAAAGTGCATTAGATATCGCAAGGCAAACTCTACAGCAGCTTGAAAATGGAACTAGAAGCGAGGATAAACAAGGACTTCTAGCCCAATTAAATTCTGCAAAGGCAAACTATGCTTCAAAAGTAAATTTAGTACAAGATGCGACTTTAACTTCAGATGTGGATGGTTATGTTGTAGATGTACTATGCAAAGAAGGTGAAATGCAGCCTGCAGGAACTCCAGTTATATTAATAAGAGGTGAAAATCAAGTTGTTACTATAGGACTATCTTCAGATGATGTTAAAAAAGTACAAGTTGGCACAAAGACACAGGTCAAAATTAATGATAATAACTTAGAAGGAGAAATTATAAACATAGTTCAAATGTCTGATAAAACCTCTGGAACTTATAGTGCTGAAATTAAGTTATTAAATCCTATAGATAACAGCAGCTTTTATGTTGGCGACATTGTAAAAGTTTATGTTAGCATAGGTGATAAAAATTCTATCTGGATTCCTATTAACAGTATTTTAAATGATGGAGAAGACTATGTTTATATAGCTGAAAATGGGCGAGCTGTTAGAAAAAATGTAACCTTAGAAGATACAAATGAGGGAAAAGTTTCAGTAGAAGGGTTAAAGCCTAAGGACAAACTTGTTGTTGAGGGTATGAAAAATATAAAAGCTGGTTATAGGCTAATCATAAAGTAAAGGAGAATTGATTATGGGATTGATTAAAGCAGCCATAAAGAATAAGAAAGTTATACTTGTTTTAGTAGCTATTGCTATTATAAGCGGTTTCTATTGTTATTACATAATTCCTAAACAAGAAAGCCCTGATGTTTCTTCTCCGGCAGCTATGATTACTACTATATATCCTGGTGCTTCACCTAGTGATATAGAAAAATTGGTATCAAAAAAGATAGAAGATAAAGTAGAAGAAATAAGCGGGTTTGATTATGTAGAATCCTACTCTCAAAATAGTGCTTCTATAGTTATAGTCAATTTAAGCAATGATGCGGATAAGGATAAAGCTTGGAGAGAATTAAGGGATAAAATAAAAGATTTAAAGCCTGAGCTTCCAGAGGGCTGTGAAGAGAGTCAGATAGATACTAAGCTTACGGAGACTGTAGGTATGATTATAAGTATATCAGGTAAAAATTATACTTATGAACAGTTAGGAAATTATGCTGATGATATAAAGAAGCAATTAAGCAGTGTTAGTGGCCTATCTAGATTTGATATAGAAGGCAAACAGAAAAAACAGGTAAAAATAGAAGTAGATTTAAGTAAAATAAATAAATATCCTATTTCCATTGAAGATGTATGTTCTGTACTAAAGGCACAAAATATAGATATTCCCTCGGGATCTTTAAATTTAGCAACTGGAAAGATAAAAGTTAAGACACCAGGAGCATTTACTTCCATTCAAGATATACAAAATACTATTGTTGGCGTATCAAGTGATAAGGGAGAAACTGTAAAAATTAAAGATATAGCTAAAGTGTCTATGGACTATGACGATGATGCTAATTACAAATATACTAACAATGGAACCAGTGCAGTTCTATTGTCGGGATACTTTCAGGATAATAAAAACATAGTCTTAATAGGTAAAGATATAATAAAAAAATTAGAGGAAATAAAAAAACAACTTCCAAAGGACTTAACTATAGATCAAGTTGTCTTTCAGCCTAAGGATGTAGATAACTCAGTATCCTTTTTTATGAAAAATCTTAAGGAAGGTGTAATTTTAGTAATTATAGTGGTACTCATAGGTATGGGACTTAGAAATGCTTTAGTAGTATCCTCAGTTATTCCTATATCTATAGCCATGTCTTTTTTGGTAATGTATGCGCTTGGAATAAAGGTTCAGCAAATGTCTACTACTGCGCTGATTATAGCACTAGGTATACTTGTGGATGATGCCATTGTAATAGGAGATATTATACAAGTAGGCATAGATGAAGGGATGACAGGAGACGAAGCAGCTCTTAAAGGTATTAAAAAATTATTTGTACCCGTATTTACTTCCACACTAATCATTGTCGGAGCCTTTTTACCATTGCTAACAATTCCCGGTGCAGTAGGTGAATTTTTAAAAACCTTACCACAGGTAGTAATAATTTGTGTAACCTGTTCCTATATATCAGCCTTATTAGTAACTCCAGCTATGTCTTCTCTTGCTTTTAAAAAAAGCAAGGAGTCTAACAAGGAAAGCAAGATTAAAAAAATGTTTCACAAGCTTTTAACTTATGGACTTGGACACAAAAAGAGAATTATTGTCGGGTCCTTGGCAATATTCATGGTATCTGTAGCAATAACAGAAACTTTAGGTATGCAATTCTTTCCTCATGCAGACAAAAATATAATATATGTTGATGTTACAAATGAAAAGGTTGAAGATATTAATAGCACAGCAAATTTGGTAAAACAAGTAGAAGAGGTACTTAAATCACAAAAAGAGATCACCTCCTATACTTCATCTATTGGCAATGGTATGCCTAGATTTTATATTACCTTGCCTACATCAACTCCATCAAAGGATACAGCTCAAATTTTGGCAAAGGTAGATTTAAATAAGACAAAGAAATTTGAAACCAATCAAGAACTAGCTGAACATATACAAGAATTAATGGATAGTAAGGTTTCAGGTGGGACAGCTACAGTAAAATTATTGGAGGTGGCTGACCCAATAGGTGCGCCTGTAAGGTTAAGACTTATTGGAGATGATTTAGATAAACTATATACAGCTTCAGATAAGATACAGCAGCATTTAAAAAATATTCCAGGAACACTAAATGTAAGGGATGATGCAGCAAAAAAGACCTATGAATATGAAATAAATATAAATACTGAAAAAGCATCTTCTCTTGGTTTATTAAAATCAGATATATTAAAACAAATAAATATTGCTTTAAAGGGCTATAGTAGTTCTGTATATAGAAAAAATGGCAGTGAATATAATATATTAGTAAAAACCAACATATCATCTGTAAAAGAACTTGAAAATTTGCAGGTTAAATCTAGTATTAGTAATAATAAGGTGTTGCTATCTCAGGTAGCTTCTATTACCTTGAATTCAGAATTAGATCAAATAAAACATTACAAGAAGGATAAAACCATTACTGTATATAGTGATGTAAAAACAGGTTATAATTCAGTAGATGTAGAAAATACACTAAGTAGTAACATAAGTAAAATGGACTTAAATGGAGTAAATGTTATTTATGATGGTGAAAAGTACCAGATAGAAAAAAACTTCACCAGTCTTGCTCTAGCAGGAGTGCTTACTATATTAATAATCTATGTACTATTGTTTATTCAATTTAAATCCTTTATACAGCCCCTTGTAATTATGTGCTCTCTTCCATTGTCGTTAATAGGAGTAGTAATAGGACTTCTAGTATTCCAAATGCCATTATCTTTAACTGCTGTAATGGGGATAATAAGTTTAATTGGGGTGGTTATAAGAAATGCCATACTGCTTATAGAGTATATAATTGATGGAAGAAAAGAAGGTCTTTCTATAGATGAGGCTTGCATCCATGCTGTAAGTCAAAGATTCAGACCTATAATATTGAGTTCTGCAGCAACTATCACAGGTATAATTCCTCTTGCATTTTCAAAGAGTGCTTTGTTTGGACCTATGTCAGTAGCTATAATGTTTGGTCTTTTAACCGCTACTTTTCTTACTTTTATTGTAATTCCTGTTGTATATTCTATTGTCAACACAAAATTAGAAGAGAGTAACTTGAGGAAATCTGATAAATAATAGTAAAAATTATGATATAATAAAGAACAGAGTTTAGATTAAAAATTGTAGTAATATACGTAGTTTAAAACATATATGACGGGAATTAAAAGGAGATTTGTCTATGGACGAAATAAACATTGGTGGAAAGATATTGCAGTATCGTAAAATGAAAAATCTTAGTATTAGAGATCTGGCAAAATTAACAGATGTAACACCTTCTTTGCTTAGTCAGATTGAGCGTGGATTGGCTAATCCTTCTTTAAATACACTTAAAACTATTGCTAAAGCTTTAGAGGTTCCTTTATTTACATTCTTCGTTACTCCAGTAAATACCAAAGAGTTGGTTATAAGATCAGATAAACGTAAGAAAATGATGCTTCCAGATAGCGAAAGTGTTGTATATGAGTTGCTATCACCAGATTTAAGTGGTTCTATTGAATTTGCATTAATGAGGCTAGTACCTCTTTCTCATTCCTCAAAGGAATTAATGGAACATGAAGGTGAAGAAGCAGTTTTTGTCTTAGAAGGGAAAATAAAACTTTATTTAGATGATGATATTATTATATTAAATATGGGAGATAGTGTTAGAATACCCAGAGGTACAAAGCATAAGTGGGAAAACCCATATGATAAGGATGCTAGCATAGTATTTGCTGTCACTCCTCCATCATTTTAATATCCATAAGTTGTTTAAAAGATATAAATATATTTTTAGAGGACAATTGACAGAGGACATAGGACAGTGGAGAAAAATCATCCTTCACTGTCCTATGTCAATTGTCCACTGTCCTCCAAAAAATATTCAACTTGTGTTAACTGTTACCAATAAATATTTTTTATAAGTTAACTTTCGGCTAAGTGTATCTATATTTACTTACTTGATAATTCCTGTCCTTTTTTATAATAGGTCTCCATTACATCCTTTGGAACCATACTTCCACCTGTAGCCCAGGCAATATGTGAAGCATTTTTCATTTTATCTTTTAAATTGTTATTTTCTATATAGTCTTGTCCGGCATCATCTTTAAATAGTTGGATTGGACCATATATTCCAGCTAGTGCAGAAGGCTCTAACTGGATATCTTCTGAATCCGAAAGGATACTCAAAAGTGTATATAATTGTTCATCTTTTACAGTATAGGACCCACTTATTAATTCTTCTAGTGTTTTTCCTACGAAACCTGAAGCTCTGCCAACAGCTAGTCCGTCTGCCGCTGTAATATTGTCTATTCCAAAATCTTGAACACATACTTTATCATGCATATTTGTCATTAATCCTATAAGCATACATGGAGAATGTGTTGGTTCAGCAAAGAAACAATGCACATTATCCTTAAATACCAGTTTTAAACCAAATGCTACTCCGCCAGGTCCACCACCAACTCCACATGGAAGATATACGAATAATGGATGCTGTTCATCTACAACTACATTGATTTCTTTCAACTGATTTTTTAGTCTATAAGCTGCAACTGCATATCCTAAGAATAAGTTAGTTGAATTTTCGTCGTCAACAAAATACATGTTTGGATCTGCTTCTGCTTGTTTTCTACCTTCTTCTACTGCTTTACTATAATCTGATTGATATTCAATTACTGTAACGCCTTTACTTCTAAGCAGGTCTTTTTTCCATTGTCTTGCATCCGCTGACATGTGAACGTATACTTTAAAGCCTAATTGAGCACTCATTATTCCAATACTAAGTCCTAGGTTTCCAGTTGATCCTACTGCAATAGAATACTTAGAAAAGAATTCTCTGAATTTATCACTATCAATAATTGAGTAATCATCTTCTAAAGTTAATAGATTATTTTCAATAGCTAAATCTTCTGCATGTTTCAAAACTTCATAAATACCACCTCTTGCTTTAATTGAACCTGAAATAGCAAGATGGCTATCACATTTAAGTAATAATTGGCCTAATATTTGTTGATCAAATAGTTTTTCTAGTTTTCTTTGCATATTAAGGATTTTAACAATAGGAGATTCAATAATTCCATTTGTTTTTTGTGTATCTGGAAAAACTTTAGCTATATATGGAGCAAATCTTTTTAATCTTTCTTCCGCATCCTGTACATCTTTTTCTGATAAAGAAACCTTTTTTATAGCCTCTGAAAATTTTCCGTATTTAGAGTTTGCCCAAAACACCTCTTCTGTTGAAATAATTTTGTGCATTAAAGGATATTGTTCTTTCCATTGGCTTATAGTCTTTTCTTGTACTATTTTATTTTCCATGTAAACCCTTCTTTCTCTTAAAACATATCTTAAGTATTTATAAAATACATTGCAGTAATTGATTAATCAAATTTAATTTTATTAAGTATAGTTTAACTAAAAAACTATACTTAGTCAAGTGTGATTTAAATAAGTTAATTTCTATTTAACACTCTAATGATAAAACAAGTGTATAATCTATCATAAATTAAAGGTCAAGAGCGGCTTAGGACTGATTGTTATCAATATTTAATTTGGCGTTTCTTTGAGTTAATAATCCAGGCAAAATAGAGGAAAGTGAACCAGAAAGTATAAATAAGATACCGATAATCATATTAAGTGGAATAATTTCATGTAATAAAATTAATGCAAGAATTGGTGCTAATATTGGTTTAAAGAAGAATACTAATGAAGTAGTCTGGGCAGAGGTTTTTTCCATTGCCATAAAATAGCAGGCATATCCAATTCCGCTATTAATGATACATATATACACTACTATAGGCAGTACACTTAAAGAATATCCTTTAAATAGAGGAATATTTGAGAACATAGAAAGTCCATTAGAAGAAAACCAGTGTGCAATTGGAGCGATATGACTTAGAGCAATTAAAACCAACATTTCAATACCACCAAATAAAAACCCAAAGCAGGTAACTACAATACCACCATACTCAGCACATTTCCTTTTTCCGAAAACTCCATAAAGGGCAAAAGTTAAAGTAGATGCTATTGTAAGAGTGACCCCTAGTACGCTAAGTTTTACGTTTAATGGATTTATTATTATTATGGTACCAATAACTTCAAGAACTAAAGCAAGTATATTGTTTTTATGAATAGCTTCCTTTAAGAGAAAGAAGGCTAAAATTGTAACAAAAACAGGATTGCAGCTAAATAAAACAGCAACTACAGAAGCCTTGGTATTCTGTACTGCCAATTGGTATAATATCATACTTACAACAATACCTATGAAGCCTAAAAAAGCGAAATAACGTAAATCATCCCTTGAAACAGAAGAATGCCTTTTACGAAGTTCGCCTACAGCGAAGGGTATTAAAAATAACCCACCTATAAAGAATCTGGTGAATGTAAGCTGTATAGGATTAAATACTCCTGATACGAGCTTTAGTGCGATTTCCATTGTGCTAAAAATGATAGTTGTTAAAATGATATATAAATATCCTTTCTTCATAATAATTACCCCCCAAGTTATTTTACTCTGGTTGAAAAAACCTTTTCATTTAATTTTAGTATATACCACTAGTGAGTTTTTTAGAAGAAACAGAATCTAATAAATTAGATCAATTTTTAAATAATCTCCTTAAATTTATACTTAAGTTTTGCCACATTTTTGTCATATAACCTTAATATAACTGTGACATAATTGTGACAATACACCTATACAATAAGAGACAAGGTTAGAAAATAAATGACTTCAAAATAAAATTTTATTAATAAAGGAGAGATGGTTTAAATGAAAAGTAAAAGTATTATGAGTAAGGTTATCGCAGGAGTTATGATGGCAGGATTGATTATGTCTTCAGGTATAACAGCATCTGCTGCTAGTGCAACACATGCATTTAAGAATGCATCAGCAGCACATATGCAAAGCGGAAATAACGGAGTAAAAAGTGGAACTAATGGAATGAAGACTCAACTTGATGCTTTAGTAACAGCAGGAACAATAACAGCAGATCAAGAAACTGCTATTATAAATCTTTTCACACCTCAGGATAATGGCAATGGTGGAAAACATGAAGATGGAATGAAGACTCAGCTTGATGCTTTAGTAACAGCGGGAACAATAACAGCAGATCAAGAAACAGCAATAGAAACAGCTTTGCAATCAAGTAAGGGTGATTTTAAAACAG
>NZ_JAEEGC010000121.1 GCF_019207025.1 Clostridium thailandense
ACCTAGTTTTTTTATTAATTATTTTTGAACCGTATTTCTAACATGCGCTATAAGCAGAGAAGCAATAGGAAACAGAATTATAAATGGAATAGCATATATAGGATATATATTAGCAGCTTCATATTCCTGATCTACTGGTGAATTATATATGATAATAGCTAATACAATGTTTATTATTCCAACTGGAATTACTAAAGCCTTGTAAGATCGCAATTTGAAAAATTGTGCTACAGATAACACGGTTGCATAGTAGAATAGACAAGTTTTTAAAAATACATTAAATAATAGCATTACTGCAATTAATGTTTCCATTCTTGTAATGATTTCTCCTATGTTTATGAGTTTTGCTACTTGATATGAAGGAAAAGCATGTATAAACCCTATATTACCAAGTATGGCTGTGTTTCCTAAAATGATACTTAAAAAGTATAAAGTTCCTACAATTAATCCCCAAAGTGCAGATCTTCTTACTTGTTTTATATCATTAACACGTGGAAAAATCATTAAAAACACAATTATTTCACCAAAGGGAATGCATACCATAAGATTAGTTCCTTGAATAAATTCTTTTGAATCTATTTGAAAAAGTGGTAAAAAGTTATTTAAGCGAATATTTTTTATGGTGAATATCGTAATTAATATAGCTGCGACAATTGTCATCATGGTTAAAATAAAGCCTACTCTAGCTATTACTTCTAACCCTTTCTTTAGTGTATATATACAAACTATTGTAATTGCCATTATAAATACAATAATATCTGTCTCCGGGAAAAGATATATAGAAAAAAAATCTGCAATATATCTTAAATTTGCAGGAACAATGAACCAAAAATAGAAAATATATAATATAGAAACTATTTTTCCAAAATAGCATCCATATATTCCGCTGTTTATTTCTATTAGATTTCTTCCAGGATATTTTTGGCTTAGTGATGTATAAACCAATAATAAAATTAAAGTGGTAATAAAGCCTGTTAGTAAAACTACCCAGGTGTTTTGCCTTATAATTCCATTTATAAAAGCTGCTGTAAGCGTGGAACCTTGAAGTAAACCAATAATTAAAAACATTAATTCCGTGTTTGATATTATACCTTTTTCTATTTTCATAGCTCATACCTCTATGTATAAATGTTATTTTATTTATAATTTAAATGCATTACATCTTTTACTAAATATTCCATACCTTTCACAGGATTAGGTATAGGTACACCTGTAATATAAAATAGGCTCATAGTGAAAGCTACAGTTAAAAAACCTAAAAATACTTTGAGTTCGTGCCAGTATCCTTTTTTAATCATCACTGGAGCTTCAAACAATATTATACCTATAAAGATGATTATCAATAAAAATATCATTTTTATACCTCTTATAATTAATACTACTCTTCTTTAAACATAATAGGTTTAGTAATTCTACCAGTTCTTCTTAATTTAGAATCTACGCTTACATCTACAGAAAGATTTTGAAGAATTTGTTCCCAGTTCTTCTCCATACTCTTCCATTGCTTAGGATAATGTTCATATACAATATCTCCAAATCCAAATATATCAGCTTTTAACTCCTTTGATTTCTTTAATGCCGCCATTACTTCTTTCTTTATAGCCTCTTCCTCAGATTTTTGAAGAATTACAAAAGCCTTTGGATTTGCTAAATCTTCAGAAGAAGTTTGTTCTTGTAAATCTCCTTCTTGCTTTATTTCTATCTTTATGCTTAGTTCGTTATCTTTTATCTTAGGGATTATTCTACTTTTTGCATGTGTTGTTGAAATGTTTATTTTATCCTTACCATCCTCTGTACTTAAAACAGTAATTCCGTCTTTAACTTTATTAATCCCCCACAATAATCCATGAGTTTCTATTTTATTAAGGGTTCCAATCATTCTGTCTTTTTTAAACACTGCTGTTTCTGAAAGATATGCTATTTTTTTGTCATTGTCATTTGAAACCTCAATTATAGGTGCAATAGGTGCTGTAGTTTTGCTCATCAGTTTAGAAGCAAAATCCTTTAAATCTACAGAGGGTATTTGTGATATTTCTTGTTCATTCTTGATCAATTCCCCAATGTTTCTTCCCGGAGTAGACTCAAGTTCTGGTCTTATATTTAGTATGTCACTAGCAGATCCTTTAGATACCAAAACCCATGTTAAAAGGCGGGTTTCCCTGTAACGCAAGAAAAAATCCATATGCTTTTCAATTCCACCTTCTGCTATATCTTTTCCTAATATAAGAACTTGATTATGTGAAAAAAATAGTCTACGATTTAGTTTGCGACTAAAAGCTTTTGATGACTCAGAAATGCTTTCTCCACTTTCTTGCAAGTTTAGATAACTAGTATTCCCGACTCCGCTCTGCTTATCTTTTGAAGAACTTTTAATCCCTGATACATCAGCTAGTTGTACAGTAACCTCTACTGGATATTCTTTTTCTTTTCCTTTATCGATTCCAACTCCCATTACAATAGCTAGTTTATTTAACTCATGAGAACCTCTGCAGGAAGTTAGACTTGAAAACACTAAAATACATATAATTATTTTCACCCCTATATTTATGTATTTTTTCATTAGATTCACCTCATATAATTCCACCAATATTTCTAATTCTTGTCTTCCTCTTCTGTTGGTGTTCTAGGTTTTGATCCTGGTTCTTGTCTCTTTAAATTATGCCATCCTATAGTTCTTGGCCTAGTGAACATGCTCCATAAGTGAGTTCTTATGAAGCTATCCTTTAAATCTCCTATGCTCAATGGAGCTAAAGGAGATAAATATGGAGTTCCAAAAGATCTTAGGGATACAATATGCACAAGTACTACTAATGAACCAATACCAACTCCAAATATGCCTAAAGTTCCAGCTAAAATAAGAAATATAATTCGCAAAATAGCTGCCACATCTGTGTATACTGGAACTACGAAACTAGAAACAGCTGTTAGCGCTACTACAATAACCATAAGCCCTGATACCAATCCTGCTGTTACTGCCGCTTCACCTATTACTAAAGCTCCTACAATACTTACTGCCTGACCTACAGGGCGAGGTAATCGAACACCTGCTTCTCTTAAAATTTCAAAAGTTATTATCATAAGCCCTGCTTCCATAATTGCAGGAAATGGGACTCCTTCCCGGCTTGACGCCATCGTAAACAATAGCGTGGTAGGTATTAATTCTTGATGAAAAGTGGACAGCATTACATAGGTCGCTGGAGATAATATACTTATGAAAAAGGAAAAAAATCTTAAAATTCTTAAAAGACTTGCAAAATACATTCTTGAATAATAGTCTTCTGCATTTTGAAAGCCTTCAATAAAAAGCATTGGCATAGTAAGTACAAAAGGAGTGCCGTCAACTAAGATAGCGGCTCTGCCTTCAAGTATCTTAGCCGCAGCTGTGTCTGGTTTTTCTGAATTACCTATCGTAGGAAAAATAGAATAAGGAGCATCTTCTATAAACTGTTCAATATAACCCGATTCTAAAATAGCATCTGTATTAATTCTATTTAATCTTTCTTTTATTTCTTTTACAAGCTTAGGATTGATAACTTTCTTCAAATAAACAATACATATATTGGTTCTTGTCTGTGTACCAATTTGCATTGTTTCAAAGGTTAAGTTTGGATTTTTTATTTTACGACGCAATAATGTCATATTGGTAGATATAGTTTCACAGAAACCCTCTCTTGGACCTCTTACTACAGCTTCTGTTTTTGGTTCCTCCACACCTCGAGTTTCCCATCCTCTTGAATGAATAACCAAAGCTTGATTACAACCTTCCATAAGAAATATTGTATCTCCTGATAGGCATCCATCTATTATTTCATTTATAGATTTAACCTGCTTGACATTTCCAACAGAAAGCATACATTTTTTCACAACAGTTATATCTCCTAATTCTAATTCACTTTCTAAATTATACAGCCTGCTATCATACATAAAAGGTTTAATTATAATTTCATTTATAGTTTCTTTTTCTGTCATGCCTTCTAAAAATATAACTGCAGCGTTTATTTGCCTTTTAGATCCAAAGGAAAAGTCACGGTAAATTATATCGTTACTTGACCCTAAAATATTTTTTAAGGTATCCAAGTTATCTTTAAGACAAGTAGAAATTCTAGGTTGTAAAGTTTTGCTTTCTATAGTTTCATTGTTAACTTTGGGGCTTTTAAGTTGTATAAACTTAAGTTTTTTATATAAATAGTTAAACACTTTTTACACCTCAACTTCCACTTTATTATATTATTATCTGTTTATGGCTATACTATTATTCCTTATTTCCATCTGTTTTTTTATTAATATTTTTATCAAAACTAGGATTAGAATATCTTACTTTAAAAATATAGAGGAAAACTTGACAAATGAGTATTCCTACCATAATGCAAGTATATATCCAAGAAAATATAGCTATTAAAGTTGCATAAACTCCTCTTCCCTCAAATGTCTTTTTTAATAATTCTACAACCCACATATCCACTCACCTTTCAATATTTACAGTTGACTCCTCTTCTTTTTTATCCAATAAATAACTAGTAATAATAATGGTAAAATATTTGCATAAAATATACCGAAATAATGTACATCAAAGGGGAACATCCATTGATGGTAAACATAGCTAGGTTCAAATGAGATAGAAAACCAAAATATGAGAATACTAACTAAAAAAACTATTAACTTATAGTTTTGGGTTTTAAATAGTGAATGTAAAATTAAAATCACAGCATTTAAATATACAGTCATTTTAAAAAAACCACCTAAAAATATAATAAAAACACCTATAGTATCTATATTCGTTATTATGTTTCCTATATTAATCAATTTCACTACCTCTATTAAAGGAATTGTAGTAATAGAAGTATACTCGACTCCTAACACAGTAATGTCCATTATCAAAGAGAAACAAAGTAATATTCCTGATAATAAGACTGCTTTTATAGCAGCTTTCCGTACTGCACCTCCTTCATTTGCATAATTCCAATACATTAGAAAAACAAACATTTCCCCAAAAGGAAACACTATTACTTGTGGAACGTTCTCTAATATAGGTTTGATACCATTGCCTAACACTGGCCTTAACCTTTTAAAGTCTACTCTCCCTGATATAGAAATAAAAACATATATACTAATCATAAAAATTATAAGCACAGGCATAACCAATTCACTTAAACGAGCTAGTGATTCTATTCCTTTTAACATTGTATATATGCTAGCTGACATGAATAGAAAAAGTATAATCCATATTGGTGTTTCCGGCAGTATAGTTATAGTTATCATTTCTCCAAATTCCCTAAGGTTACGAGCGCAATGCCAAGCATACCCCAATGCAGTTAATATAACCAAAGGAACTCCAAATTTTTTTCCTAGTATAATAAGAATTATTTCAACATAGTTTCTATCTGGAAATGTCTTCTGAAGTTCCGTATAAATCCATATAAAACCTAATCCAATTAGTAATGCAAGTAAAATAACAATCCATGCATCTTGCTTTGCCTTAACTCCCAATGCAAAGAGCGTAGTACTTCCTACTTCAAATATGAACATTAACGTAAATAGCTGATGTTTACTTAAACGTATCATTTGAATCTCCTTTGTACTTATCCTATGTCAAACATAAAGTGATGTATATGTATTATTTCTATTTTGTTGATTTATATAGAAAATATGTAACATCGACTTTAATATTTTGATAATATATAAGAGGAACAGATACTGAACTTCACAGCATCTGTTCCTTTTTCCTACTCTTCGATAAAAAGCAATTTATAACTATTGGATTATCTTACAAGGATGTTAAAATTTTCTTCAACTTATCTGGATAGTTAGTTATAATTCCATCTATACCTAAATCTATGAGCTTCTTCATATCTTTTTCTTCATTTACTGTATATGCATTTATTCTTATTTCATTTTTCTTTATGCATTCTACTACTTTCTTATCCATCATAGATAAAAAAAATGGATGTACCGCATCAGCACCTACTGTTTTTACATAATCATGCACATTATAAAGAGTTGCTAAACAAAGTAATCCTGTTTTAATTTTATCATCATATTCTTTTACCCTAACCATTGAGTAGTGATTGAAAGACGATATTATTACATTTTTTTTCAATTTAAATTCATAAATCTTTTCTATCACCTTTTTCTCAAGCTTCTCATAATGTATTACATCGTTTTTAAGTTCTAAATTTATTAATAAATTTTTGTCTTTTACATATTCTAAGAATTCATCAATACTTGGTATCTTTTCTCCTCTAAACTCTTCATCAAACTTAATCCCTGCATCAAATTTACACAATTCTTCATAACTATAATCATAAATAAATCCTCTGCCATTTGTAGTTCTTTCTATAGTCTCATCATGACAGATTACTATAACCCCATCCTTTGTCATATGCAGGTCCGTCTCAATTCCGTCACATCCTGCCTCCACAGCCTTTCTAAAGGCAAGCATAGTATTCTCAGGATACCTTCCACTGAAACCCCTATGGGCAATATTTAAACTTCTTTTCATTTTCACAATCTCCTTATCTTTATATAGACATATACGGCCGAAAGTCAACTTTCGGCCGTACTCATCTTTACTAGCTACTTGTTACTACTATTATATTTTTCAATAGCTTCATTTATACTCTTAGCTGCATTTGTAACTGCTTCATCGGGTTTTTGTTTATTCTGAAGCATTTCTTCTATATTCTTTTCAACGGTTTGTCTTGCCTCTGGAAATACAGACATTAATGCTCCTCTTGCTGTCTTAGGTGATGAGTGTAACTGGTCTATAGCAGTTTGGAACTGCGGAGCCTTCTGTAAATTATCCTTCATAACTTGAACATCATAAGCTTTTTGTGTTACAGGGAAATATCCTGTTTGGGTATTCCAATAAGCTTGTTCGTCTGGTGATACCATAAACTTAATAAATTCCCAAGTTGCCTTTTGTTTTACCTCATCCTTGTTATCTAAAGCCCACAGTGAAGCTCCCCCTATAGAAACACCTCCATCTTGTGTTCCTTCAAAAGAGGGTAAAAATGCTGTTCCAACTTCAAATCTTCCTCCAACACCACTTAAAACTGTTTTTAAATCCGCTGTTGATTCGATGTACATAGCTGTTTTACCAGCAATAAAAGCATTTTCGGTGTCATCTTCATTTCTTCCAAAGTTTCCTACATTACCGGAGTCAACTAATTTCTTCCACTCAGTTAAAAGCTTTAATGCTGATCCGTTCTTATCAAATTCAACTGCTGTTGGTGCTGATTCTCTACCATTACCATTATTTGCATAGTTTAAGCCTTGCTTTACAATAAATTGTTCAAAAAACCATCCATATATTGCCATGGAATATCCGTATTGTGTAACATTTCCTGAGCCATCCTTTTTTGTTAACGCAGCAGAGTATTTTTCTACATCTGCAAAAGTTTTTGGAGGACTATTAGGATCTAATCCAGCTTCTTTAAAAGCATTTTTATTATAATATAATATTGGAGTTGATGTGTTAAATGGCATTGAATATAGTTTATTGTTTACCGTATAGTATCCTAATATGTTAGGCTCTAATTGAGACGTGTCATATTTTTCTGCATCTATAAATTTTTGCATTGGAACAACCCAATTGCTATCAATCATAAATCTAGTACCAATATCATAAACTTGCATTACATCTGGTCCAGCATTACCTTTTTTAGCACTCTTCAATTTATTTATAGCTTCATCATATTTTCCTTGATACTGAGCATTTACCTTGATATTTTTATGTGAACTGTTGAAATCACTTACCATCTTAGCTATTGCCTGTCCATTCTTGCCTCCCATGGAATGCCAAAATGTTATTTCCACAGATTTTCCACTGCTATCTGCACTCTTACTATTGTTTCCACATCCTGCTAAAATACCCGTAACCATTAAAGATGCCGTGATTAAACTTATAAGTCTCTTTTTCATTATTTTTCTCCTCTCAAAATACATTTTAAATTATTATCCCTTAACTGCACCAGATGTCATACCTTCTACAAGTTGTTTTTGTCCAAATATGAAAATCAATATAGAAGGTAGAAGCACCATTACGATACCAGCCATTATAAGACCAAAAGATTGATTTTCAGAAAACTGAAGCATACTTATCCCTATTTGTACTGTTCTCGAGCTATCTTTACTTGTTACAAGTAAAGGCCATAAATATTGATTCCAAGTAACTAAAAAAGTATATATTCCAAGTGACCCTACTACTGGCTTTGACATAGGCATTATTATACTTATTAAAAATCTTAAGCTATTGCAGCCATCAATTTTTGCCGCTTCGTATAGTTCCTTGGGCAGAGTTAAATAATACTGTCTCATCATAAATATTCCCATAGCAGAGCTTAAGTAAGGTACTACTAAGGCTTTATAACTATCTAGCCACCCAAGTGAACCTACAGTTAAATAATTTGATATCATAGTCGCCTCCGCTGGAATCATCATTGTAGCCAACATTAGTACAAATAATATGTTTTTCCCCTTAAAATTGAAAAAGGAAAAAGCAAAGGCCGCCATACAAGAAGTTATAACTTGACCTAAAGTTACTAGTAATGAAACAATAAAACTATTTGATATAAATTTAAGTATAGGTGCAGTATTTAATGCATCAATATAATTTTGAATATAAAAACTCTTTGGCATCAGCTTAGGTGGAAAAGCAAATATTTGCTGCGGTGGCATTAAACTAATAAATAATGCATATATAAGCGGCGCTACAGCTATTACTGCAAACATGATGTTGGCTGCATAGAGAAGTATCCTATTTACTTTATTCATAATCTTCTTTCACCTCGCTAACTGTAAAATACTTTTCTTTTTTCGTATCTAAATTGAACTAATGTTATGATAAGCATTATTAAAAAAAGAATTATTGATTCAGCACTTGCTGTAGCAAATTTGTTGTTGAAAAATGCATCTCTATATATGGAATATACTAATACATTGGTAGCCTCTCCTGGACCTCCTAAAGTCATGATATTTATTTGCCCAAAAGTCTGAAATCCATTTATTACGTTGATCACTAATACAAAAAACAAAGTTGGAGATAGGCAAGGTAAAATTATGCTCTTTAAGCATTGCAAATAATTTGCTCCGTCTATTGAAGCACTTTCTCTTAATTCCTTTGGAATATTTTGAAGACCTGCTGTTATAAATATAAAATTTATACAACTGTTCATCCAAACAGTAACAATACATACTGCAGTTAACCCCCAAAACGGGCTAGTAAGCCACCCTATATTTCTTTTTAGTAGATAATTAATTAAGCCTATGCTGGGATTAAAAAGTAGAAGCCAAATGATAGATGCAGATGCAGAGGATACCGCCATTGGCATAGCATACATTGTGTTAAATATACTCTGAAATTTTAACTTATTATTACATAGAAGAGCTGTAATAAGACCTAATATAATAGATGAGAATGTAGTTAAAATTACAAATTTAAAAGTAACTATTATGCTGTTTACAAAAGAAGGTGCTTTAAAGAGCTCTAAATAATTTGTTATACCTGCAAAAGAACTTATTTCACCTTGAGCATTAGTATTAAATAAACTTAAATAAATAGTTTTCAAAAAAGGAAAGTAGGTAAATGCTAAAAAAATAACTAAACAAGGAATAAGATAAAAATATGGCTCTAACTCTTTAAAAATTCCTTTCTTTATTTGAATTTTGCTTCTAGGAGAATCCAATTTATCTACTGTCTGTTCCATGTATATACCTCCATATAATCCATATTTTATACAAACATAGTAACATTATTCTATTAATTAAATTTTATGGTTTTGTTAAAAATATTTTACATAATACTATACAAAAAATAAATAAATGCATATAACCATCAAGTTATATACATTTATTCGCATACTAAATTTATTTTTTAATTTTTCTTATATCTATATACTTATAAAATTCTCCTGAACTATCAGCTTGATACTCAGGGCAATATAAATAGTCCCCTGCTATGTTTATTGAGTCTGCTATGCAATCTGCTAGCTTTGTCTTGTTTTTTCCGTAAACATCCAATTTGTAAATTATCTGTGTTGACCAATCTTTATAATAAATCCAGTTTCCATCTACATTAAGGCATGGCGGATCTCCCCACTGTCCATCTGGAAGTCCTCCTGGAAAACCATCCGTAATTTTTTTATCTTCTTTTCCATCTACTTTAATCCTTCGTATTTCGTTAAAAGTTCCATAGTAGATCCAGCCTTCAGATACATTAAAAGTTATAGCATTGCTAACCAACATAGTAGATTTATTACTACTATCTAAGCTAAGCCTGCAGATAGCGTTATTATAGCTATGACCACCATATTTATTAACTAAACAATAACCATAGTTTCCAGACAAATAAAAATACTGTGGCGAGGAACAAGTTTCAAATCTAAATACCTCTCCAACATTTGTTCCATCTGTTTTTAGTTCATTAATAGAATAATAATAATTTTTTACATCTGCCTCATTATTGCTTAGTATATAATAAATCTTGTCTTCATACACATTTAAAAATTTAATGTGTCTATCATATTCAATTAATGAGGTTCTACTGCTACCATCAATTTTTATTTTATTTATACAACTATTTTCATCATCATAACTTATATAATAAATCCAATCTCCAATTACATTTATGAATTTAGCATTTTCATCAATAACCTTCTGAATACCAGTACCATCTGTTTTCATTTTATAGAGCTTGCCTTTGTCATCAAAATTACTATAATAAATCCAATTTTGATGAGCAACATAATATCCATAGTTAGAAATATTTCCTGATGTATTTCCACTACTTGCAAAATTAGAGTAGCCTTTACAATTATTTTGCCCTGTCTCTTTTGCTTGTATGGACGTTGTATAAATTCCTTCTAATGCAAAGAAAATTATACATATAGGTATTAACAACTTTACTAATAATAGTTTTTTAATAGGCATAGCTCAATCCCCCCCCAAAAATTACTGATACTTTAAATTATATTCAATTAGGTTTAGATTATTACTATAAATTTTTATTTTTGGGGTTTATTTTTGATATCAATTTCCTGTAAAAGCAAGGCACCTCACTGAGGTGCCTTTAAATTTTTTAAAACTGTATTAATCTAATTTTAATTTTGATAGTTTTGCAGACAATTCTTCAGCTGCGTTCTCTAAATCTTCTGTCATAGCTTTCAACTTATTTGAAGAATTAATTCTGTTATCAATTGAACTTACAACCTCATCCGAGGCAGCAGCATTTTCTTCCGAGGCAGCTGCCAATTCCTGCATTTCATTTGATATAATATTAATATTAGCAGACATCTCTTCTGAAGCGGATGACACTTCCTCAACACTGTTTGATACTACATTTATAGATTCTACTATTTGATTAAATTTTACAGAAGCTTCCTTTACAAATGAATTTTGCTCTTGTGTTTTTTCTGAAACATGCTTCATAGACTTTGTTGTTTCTTCTATATCATGCTTTACCTCTTGAATTAATTTAAAAATTTCTTCTGCTGATTTAGATGACTCTTCTGCTAGTTTCCTAACTTCTTCTGCCACAACAACAAATCCTCTGCCTTGCTCACCTGCACGTGCTGCTTCAATAGATGCATTTAAAGCTAGTAAATTTGTTTGAGAAGATATTGCACTAATTGTATCCGCTATACCATTTATTTTCTCTGATTTATCTCCTAAATATTTAACAATTTCAGATGTATTATTTACCACACCCAATATTTCATTAGACTGATTTTCTAGCCTATCCATAACTTTCTTTCCATCTGTTGCATTTTCACTCGTACTTAATGCTTGCTCAGTAACAACTTGTGAGTTTTCAGCAACATTCATTACTGCACTATTTATGTCTTTTGCATTTTCAGATACCTTTACTAATTTTTTATTTTCATCTTCCATTCTAGACCTAATATTATCAGTTAATGAACTCATCATATTAAATTCCTCTAATGAAGAATTAAAGGCTTCTATGAATATCTCATTTGTATTGCTAAGTTTTTTAGCTGTACTATCTATTTGCTTTAACATATCTTGAAGTGTATCTAACATTTTATTTGTGTAAAAAGCCATATCACCTATCTCATCATTGCTCTTAATCTCCAATCTCTTTGTAAGGTCTCCTTCCAGATTAGATAGTTCTTTCATTTTCTCCACTAAGGATGTAACAGATTCCGTTTGTTTCTTAGTAATTATACTTACAAAAAATTTAGTTACTAAAAGTGCAATCAGCATTACTACAGCTATTATTGCCATTATTAAAAGCTCTATCATATGAAAAGTATGCATGTTATATTCTGTGCCTATCACTATATTAACATTATTATTAGCCTTTATAGGTACATATGATGATAACTGTCCCTTTTTTATTCCCTCTGGCTTTTCCGTTTTTACGGCAGCATTTATTTTTTCAATTTTTTCAGCATCACTAAAAGCTTGTCCAAAATTTGCTTTGTTATCTTTAGATTTGTCTATTACATAACTCCACTTGTCATTACCTTCACTAATTAATATGTAGACATTTTGTACTATTAAGTTTCCTCTAGTCGAAATTAAATCTAGCTCTTTATCAAGTTCTTTATAAATTGAGCTGTTTTCCTTTTTGTCCATAAGTTCCTTCAAATCTTTTCCTTCTATTTCATTTACTATAACAGAAGAAGTTAATGTACTAGTGCTAATGGCTACGGTCTTTACAGCACCTTCTAGGAAAAAATAAAACCCAACCCCCATTGCTAAGAATATTCCAATTACAAGACTCATAATGTTTCTATTCCATTGTTTTCTTAAAGTTATTCTTTTACCATCCCTCATATGCTTGTCTCCTTCTAAAAATTACTAGAATGTATTTAAGAATATTATAAATTATAAGATTTGTGCGGTAAATAGAAATTTAATTTTATACATAAAAAAATCCTATACCACTATTAGTATATCTAAGACTTTAAATTAGATAACTCTAACTTTGTCTTAAAACTTATATTCCTAGTAGTCTCCATTTTCTCAAATTTAATTACGTATGATGAACTATTCTCATTAAGTTCTAAAATTTCTCCTTTGCCAAAAACCTTATGTTCTATTATATCACCTACACTAAAGAGCATATCATTACAATTAAATCTCTTTTCATTTTGCTCTATAAAGAGTTGGGCTTCTTCTACTAAGCTTTCTTCCAATTCTGTTTCATAATTTAAAAATGCTTTTTCAGTATTAAAAATAAATCTTGATGGATACCTAAAAGATCCATCATAATTAATTCCTTCTGCATCACTCAAAAACAATGCATTTTCTGCCCTTGTATAAGCTACATATGCCAGTCTGCGTTCTTCTTCCAATTTATCTATGGTATTAACATGTTTGCTTGGAAAAATTCCTTCATTTAAACCGCATACAAAGACATATGGAAATTCTAATCCCTTTGCAGTATGTATCGTCATCATTTTTACAGAATCTGATCTTTCTTTTTGATCTAAGTTTGTAAATAAAGCTATTTTTTCAAGATAGCCCTCAAGTGTACTTTCTTCACCAGAATTTTTTTCATAATCAAATATAGACTGTTTTAGCTCTGCTAAATTATCCAATCTATCTTGTTCTCCACTTACTCGTAACATTGCTTCATATCCACTATCGTTTAATATAGAAGTAATCAAATCGGATATTTTCATTTCATTATATATAGCTTTATATTTTTCTATTAAGTTTAAAAATTCCTTTGCCTTTGTTTTGCTAATTAAATCCACCTCTATATTGTACTTTAAAGCATCGTATAAGGAATAATTTTTGTTCTCTGCATATTCTTTAAGAAATGTAATTCTTTTATCCCCTATATTTCGTTTTGGTACATTTATAACTCTTATAAAAGATATATCATCTGCATATGCAATTATTCTGAGGTAACAAAGAACATCTTTAATTTCTTTACGCTTATAGAACTCAATTCCACTATATAAAATATATTTTATATTTTCCTTAATAAACTCCTCTTCTAAACTTCTCGATACAAAGTGTGAACGATATAGAATAGCTATGGCTTTAAGCTTCTTTCCACTTTCTAATAGTAGTCTAATTTGTTTTACAATCCATTTCGCTTCTAATTTTGTTGTTTTTGCATGATTAAATAAGACTGGTATCCCCATATCTTTTACTGGTACTAAATCCTTATCAATACGATTTTTGTTCTTTCTGATTAACGAATTAGACGCATTAAGTATATTAGGAGTAGAACGATAGTTTTTATTTAAAATAATTGTTTTCACTTTTGGAAATTCTTTATCAAAGTTCAGAATAAATTCTACTTTTGATCCACGCCATGAATATATTGTTTGATCCGGATCCCCTACAATAAATAAATTGTTATGGTATCCACTTAAAATAGTCGCAAAATTATATTGTGCTATGCTGACATCCTGAAATTCATCTACCATAACGTACTCTAATCTCTTCTGCCATTTCAAACGAATTTCCTCAAACTTAGTAAATATGTATAAGACAAAATTCATTAAATCATCAAAATCCAAGGCATAGCATTTCTTTTGCTCACATATGTATCTGTAAAATATGCCTTCTTCTATAGTCCTTGCATTAAGACATTTTTCCTTCAGCTCATTGTTATCAAGACTCAATATATTCTCTAAATAATTCATATTTGACTTTCTAAAGGATATAGAGTTTTTCGCCATATCAAAGGTAAAATTACGTGAATTTATACCCATATCCTGATAAATTGTTTGAAGTATAGAATTCGCATCTTCAGTATCAATTACAATAAAATTTTTCGGATAATGCAGTACATGTATGTCTTCCCTCAAAATAGTTACACAAAATCCATGAAATGTAGAAACATATCCTGTATCATTATCACCAATCAAATTTCTAATTCTCTTTTTCATTTCATTAGCAGCCTTATTAGTGAATGTAACACAAAGAATACTAGATGTAGCTATACCAAGTTCATTAACTAAATAAGCAAATCTATGAGTTAAAGCCTTTGTTTTGCCGCTACCTGCTCCTGCAATTACCCTTATATATCCTTCTGTAGTTGTTACTGCTTCTATTTGTTCTTCATTTAATGTATCTAAAATATTTTCCACCATATTATCACCTCTATAAATATTCAAAAAATTCTTACAACTTTGCGATTATACTATAGACTGGTCTTCATATCCAACTATAAATAGAAGCTATCTATTCTTAATTAATAGCATATCATATTTTCATTAAATTTCTTAGCGATTTTTATAAAAATGGATATGTGGCTTTAAATGCAATATTAGTTCAAAAAGCTTTGAATGTATATAAGGCGGCTGCATATGTATATATTTTTTATAATTAGCTGTGCTAATTATAAATATTATTCCTGAAAAAACTATTACTGACCCCAACGCCTTATTTATAACAGAAATATTTCCCAAATCAAATTTGTTGTTAAATACTTTCACAATCGAAACAAGTGCAACCCACCAAAAAAAACTTCCACAAAATACCCCAACTATTAAAATAATTCTTGCTGCTACGCCATGTCCGATATTTTTAGAACCATAGCTAGAAAACACAAAAAGAAATGAGAATATTGTTGCTGGATTTGCTATGGCAAGTAGAAAGGTAGTCAAAAAAGATTTTAAAAGGTTCTTATTATTTGAAATCTCTTGCTCGCTTTCTTTTTTTGATAAAATAATATTAATACCAAAGACTAATAATATAATTCCTCCAAATATGCGAAGAGTATGTTGATATCTAGCAAGAAACCTTGCAATAAAAATCAATCCCATTGCAGCAATACTTGCATAAATGGAATCTGCCACACAGGAACCTAATCCAGCTATAAGCCCAAACAACGCCCCATTAGTAAGTGTTGTCTTTAAGCATAAGGCACCAATTGGGCCTAATGGCATACCAGTTATTAATCCGATAGTAATTCCTTTAATAAAAATATGGAGCATCAATGTCACCCCCTACCATGTTAACTATATTTAAGTACAATTCGTATTTTGTTCCTTCTTTATAGTTAGCTTTACTTAAAATAAAAAATAATATTCTTAGATATGCAGATACAACTTTTCTAACAAAAACTCTACTAATTGATCTAATTATATTAAAATATATTATAAAAAATATTGCGGAAAAATGAACTTTTTTCATGACTTAACACTCTTATATATAGAATCGAGGTGCTAAATGGATATAGATGTATTGGTTAAGAAAGCAAAACAAGGTGATAAGGAAGCTCTGTTGCAGCTTATAATGGCTCAAAAAAAGGATTTTTATAAATTAGCTTATTTATATATGAAAAATGAGGAGGATTCTTTAGATGTATTGCAAGATACTATTGTAATCTTATATGAAAATATCCGCAAGTTAAAAAAATCCGATGCTTTCTATAGCTGGAGCAAAACAATCTTAGTAAACTGCTGTAAGAAATGCTTAAAGGAAAAGAAAAAAATAATATCTTTAGATTATGTTAAAGAAGAACTTTATGAAGAAAACTTTGATGAAAAAATTATGCTGCAAAA
Source organism: Clostridium thailandense (assembly GCF_019207025.1). Classification (GTDB taxonomy): domain Bacteria; phylum Bacillota; class Clostridia; order Clostridiales; family Clostridiaceae; genus Clostridium_AM; species Clostridium_AM thailandense. The sequence continues at coordinate 16,491 of NZ_JAEEGC010000121.1, forward strand.
GCATTTATCAAAGTTAAATTACAAATTTCAAGAAGTGATTAAGCTTCATTATTTTTTAGATCTGGACAATGAAACTATATCAAAAATAATTAATATACCCATTGGAACGGTAAAATCTCGTATGTTTAATGGTCTGAAAAAACTTAAAGAAAGCCTTGGAGGTGAAAAATAATGAACAATATAGAAAAGTTATTAAATGAAAAAAAGTTAGAATTTGATAAATTGGATGTTCCCGAATCCTTGGAAAGCAGATTAAGAATCTCATTAGAAAATAAGAATATTAAAATTCGAAATAATAAATTCCTAAAAATTAAGATTGCTACAATTTTTATTTGTTTCATTTTAATAGGATATAACTTTAATACCTTAGGTTTTTATTCAGAAAAGCTTACAGGTTATGATAAACTAATGGATGCAAATTTAAAAAAGTTAAATGAATTAGGAAAAGGACAAACTGTAAACAAGAGCTTTGCCTTTAAAAACGGGTTGGTTTTCATTTTAGATGGGATAATGGTAGATAATAATAGACTAATAGTCTTTTATACAATAAAAGCTCCTAGTGGAAATATTGAAAACACTTCCATTGATTTAACAATGAGTGGAAAATTTAGTGATGAGCAGTTCCATAGTTCTTATGGAACTACAAATGGCACAAAAACTGAACTAAGGGCTGTTGCCAATTTTGATCCTCCTTCTGCATTTGATAAATATCTAGTATTATCTATAATTCCTAAAGAAAGTAGTGAAATAGGCCGAATTTCCTTTACACTAGATAAAAATAAAGCCATAGGGCACAGCATAAAAAAATTTTTAAATAAAACTATAGAGATAGATGACATCAATCTTCGCCTTCAGTATATATCTGCTTCTCCTACTACTACAATAATAAAAGGAAAATTAAAAAGCACACTAGAACTAGCTATAGATAGGTTGCGTGGCATAACCTTCTCATCTAGTGGCCTAGATATAAAACTAATTGCTGATGGAAAAATTATAGAAAACCAGGAGGCAGAACTTAGTTCAAACATTGATGGAGTTAATTTCAAATATAATTTTAAAACTTTACCTTCTAACTTTAAAAAACTCCAAGTTCAACTCTGCGGTTTAACTTCCGAGCATATTGTAAATAAAAAATTCAAACTAAAAAAAGGAATTCAAAATGAGAATATCAATATAGAGAATAAAAATGTCAAATTAGAAAAAGTATACGAATCAAATGGAAATACTTATGTTACATTTTCTACAGATTCAGATATAATTTTAACAAAAGTAAATATGCTAATGGATGGAAAAATTATAGAACTTAACAAGACCATTCGTGAAAACAGTAAAAAACTCTCTAATACCAGAACTTTGGAATTTCATGGAACAGGAAACAATTTAGAACTAAATATTGAACGCATGCTTTATAGAACTAACTATAATAAAATCATAGATATAATTTCAAATTAAATATAGATACCCACACCAGACACTTAACTTATACGCAGGGATGTGTTTCCA
>NZ_JAEEGC010000122.1 GCF_019207025.1 Clostridium thailandense
GTCGGCCGTGGATGCCTATAACTATTTTATCACATTAACTTTTTCTCCATCTGCCAGTATGCTTTGTCCCTCTGTAATTATATCAGCAGTCTGGCTTATGTTACCTGATACTTCTGTGAATTTAGCATTTGAAATTCCTGTGTTTACAGCTACTTTTTTAATCTTGTTATTTTCAACTAAGTATACGTAATTAACACCATTTTCCGTCTTAATAGCTTGATTAGGAACACTTAGAACGTTATCCTTAGTATCCGATTGTAGTGATACTTTAACAAACATGCCAGCTTTTAAATCTCCGTTTGCATTGTCAATTTTTGCTTTAACAGAGTAACATTTATCTTTAGAATTAGCAGCAGGACTTATAGTATCTATTACACCATTAACTATTTTATTATCTAACGCATTTATAGATATTGGAACTGCTTCACCTACTTTAATTTTTCCAATCATGCTATCTGGAACAGTTATTTCTGCAGTTAATGTACTTGAATCTATAACAGTAACGGAACCAGATTGTGAACTAGCAATTTTTCCTACTTCAACATCCTTTTCTGATACAATCCCTGAAATAGGTGAAGTGATTGTTGCATTATTTAATTGAATTTGCGCAGTACTTACTCCCGCTTCTGACTGTGCTACTCTAGCAGCAGCTGATTTTGTAGATTGTGGACCTATTTTATTTTCTATTATATCCAAATTATCTTTTGCACTTTTCAAATCTATTGAAGCATTATCATATTGTTTTTTTGCATCATCTAAGTCTTTTTTTGATATAGCTCCTGTTCCATATAACTTTTGCATTTTATTATAATTGTCCTCTGTATTGTTGAATTCCACTTGTGCTTTTCCATAAGTCTGTTCAGCTTGGGATATTTGCTGTGCTTGACTAGAATCACTGGTTTTTTCCAAATCCGCTTTAGCACTCTCAAGTCCTGCCTTCTGAGACTGAAGATTTGCTTCCGATTCTTCTTTATCTAATGTATATAACACCTGCCCTTCTGTAACCTTATCTCCAACATTGACATTAACACTAACAACTTTTCCTCCTGTTTTTGGTAAAACTGCTACTTCCTTTGCAGGTTTTAAAGTACCTGCATATTCTACATTAGCAGATATTGATCCAGATGTTATTTTTTGTGTTCTTACATTTTTAATTTCTTGCTTTGTTTCTACTTTTTTATTTTTTGTAAATGTGCGAATTCCACTAAATGCAAGTACAATAGCTACTCCCACTACAATTATAAATATTAAATTTTTCTTATTAAAGCCTTTTATCTTGAATTTTTTTATATTTAAATTTTTAAAATTCATATTTTTCTACCTCCTTTACCTTCTTATTTTTATTTCTTCTAAAAACAAAATTTGTCAAGTCATCCATAAGTGTATAAATTACTGGCAGTACAATAGGCGTAGCTACCGTTGATACAATCATACCTCCTATTATTACTATACCCATACTTTGTTTCATTTCACTTCCTGCTCCTAAGGATAACGCTACCGGAAGCATAGCCACTATCATTGTTGCGGTGGTCATTATTATAGGTCTGAGTCTTGTAACCCCTGATTCTATAAGAGCTTCTCTTAAGGTCATATTATTTTTTTTCATAAGAGTGTTAGTATAATCTATTAGAAGTGTACCATTTTTTGAAGATAACCCTTCAAGCATTATTATCCCGATAGCTGACATTACATTTAAACTTTGACCAGTCAAAGCCAATGCAAGTAATGCTCCCATTAAAGCAAATGGCAATGCTACCATTCTTATTGCTGGTGTCAAGTAAGATTGGTAAAGTACTACCAATATCATGTATATAAGAGCTATAGACGCTCCTAAAGCCATCAATAAAGAATTTCCTGCTTCTCCCATACTTTTTTGCGCTCCACCAAAATCTAGACTATACCCTGAAGGTAGTGTAAGTGCTTTTAATTTTGCATTTATATCGTTGTTGATATCTCCAACAACTCTACCCTGAATATTAGCACTCACAGTAACTATATCCTGCTTTGATTCCCTTGATATAGATGGAGCAGTATCTGCTTTTTCAACAGTTGCAACCTGACTTAATGGTATTTGCTGTCCAGAAGTACTTGTTATTTTTATATTTTTAACATCATCAACACTTTGTACTTGACCTTTCATAAATTTAAGGGTTATATCATTTTCTTCGTTATTTGACCTTAACTCTCCTACTTGATTTCCTGACAACGCAACTCTTACAACACTACCTATATCTGTAGTTGTAATACCATAATTTGATGCAGCTAAACTATCTACTTTTATTTTTATTTCGCTGTTTTTTACCTTTGCTGAATTTGATATATCTGTTACGCCAGAGGTTGACTTTAGTACTTTTTCAACTTCATCTGATAGTGCAGTTAAGGTATCCGCATCTTTACCCTTTATATTAATAGACACTGGTTTACCACTTCCACCACCACTATCAGATTCTGTTAAGTTAAATTCTATACCAGGTATAGCTTTACCAAATTTACGTACCTCTGCAGCAATTTCACTTTGCTTCTTTTTACGTTCTTTTTTAGGTACTAAGTTAACATATAATTGAGCCGTAGCTTTATCTGAAGAACCATCGTTACCATTTAATCCAACCATTGAGATATAATCTTTTACTTCCTTGGTTTTACGAAGATAATCTTCTATTTCTCTGACCTTATCATCTGTTTGTTTTAGCGTAGAACCAGCAGTAAGTGATATATCTATGGAAAAGAAACTTTGGTCTGTTGTTGCCATAAATTCTGTACCTATCAATCCCATTGGTAAAAGTGATATACTGAATATTATTCCTATTAAGGAAGTAACTAAGACCTTCCATCTATTGTCTAATGCCCATACAATAGTTTTCTTATATAACTCTATAATCTTGCTAAATGTACCCTTTTTCTTCTCTTTTTCTTCTCTCTCTTTTTTACTAACCCTTTTAAGTGTCATAGATGAAAGCATTGGCGTAACTGTGAAGGAAACTATAAGTGAAAATATTGTAGCTATAGCTATTGTTAAACCAAATTCTTTAAAAATTTGTCCTATTTGTCCTGACATAAAAGCAATTGGTACGAACATAACTACGTCACAAAGACTTATAGCAATAGCAGCAAGTCCTATCTCTCTACGCCCATTAATGGCTGCATCTATAAGATTTTCTCCCATGTCTAAATGCCTTTGTATACTTTCTATTACAACAATCGAGTCATCTACCAAACTACCTATAACTAGAGATAATCCCATCATAGACATCATGTTTAAAGTAAAATGTAATTCATACATCATAAAGAAAGTTGCTATTAGTGATGTTGGTATCGCAATCAAAACTATCATTGAAGAACGAAAACTTCGGAAAAATAAGTAAAGCACTATTGCAGTAGTTACAATACCTTCTATAAGATTATGTTTTACTTCAGTTAATGCTGAAGTAATAAATGTAGTATTGTCAAAAGCAATATCTATATTAACTCCCTTAGCTGTAGTTTTCTTAATTTCTTCCAACTGTTTCTTTACATTATTAGCCACTGTTACTATATTTGCATCGCTCTGCTTTGTGACAAGCGCCGCTATGGTTTTGTCATTCTTATATCTTATCAAAGAGTTATCTTCAGGCAATTCTAAATCCACCTTAGCTATATCTGAAAGTCGTATACTTCCTCCTGATGCTGTAGGTATTAATAAGCCTCTTACCTTATCTACATTATTAAATTGTCCTATAACTTTTACTGTTTGAACCATATTATCTTGTTTTATCTGTCCACCTGGTACATTTAGGTTATTTGCCTGAAGTTGCTGTGTTATAGAATTGACAGATACTCCATAATAGTCCATAGCAGTTTTATCAAGTTTTATCATTAGTTGTTTTTTGTTTCCACCATATAAATCTACTCTTCCTACTCCTGTTACCTTTTCTATTTCTTCTTTTGCTTTATCAGCTTCATTATAAAGTTCGTCCTCATTTATGTTACCACTTATTGAAAGAATCAAAATTGGCATATTGCTGGCATCCATTTTATATAAGACAGGCTTGTCAGCATTTTTAGGCAGTTTGCCAGATGCATTTTGAACTGCTTTCTGTACATCTAAGTAAGCTGTATTAGAATTTACTGTGCTTTTAAAGTTTACTGTAACTGAACAACTTCCTTCTAATGCACGAGAATTAATTGTATCAATACCACTTATTCCTGATACTGCATCTTCAATAGGTTTTATAACATCTTCTTTCATATCTTCTGCACTGGCGCCATTATAGGTAGTACTTATTGTTATTGTGGATGTGTCCATAGATGGCAATAAATTTGCCCCCATCTTTTTATACCCGATAATGCCTAGTGAAAGCATTAGCACTATTGCCATCCATATTGCGGTTGGCCTTTTTACTGATATCTCAGTTATACTCATATTTATCCTCCTTTTTAACATTTTCTTTTTTAGAAATTAAGACAATCATAATTCATAGCTCTAAGTTTCCTTAATGTTGAAAGCATGTTGGTTGTAGATACAGATACAGGTATTAGAAAAGCTGTAAATATACTTTTTAAGTGAAAACTATATACATACTGTCCCTTAGGTTGAAATATGATTATATTTAAAAGTTTTATTGTAATAATGGTAACTATAATACCAAAAGTAAATCCCAATATATTTAAAGTGATATTCTCTTTTAAAATCTTTATATAAAGATCCTTTTTTTTATATCCAATAGCAGCTAAAATTTTAAATTCATACTGCCTGTTTAAAAATAATATATAATTTAAATTACCAATTGAAATACATAAAACTATAATTACTATAAGATTCAAAATAAAACTAAGAGAAGTTATAGCTCTAATTATTTCATTCAACTGATTGTATGCAGACTTGTAATCCATAATTGTAATCGTGCTTTCCCCCATAGATTCAAGTTCATCATTAATAGTTTTGTTGTTTTCATTTTTAAGAGAAAATATCAAATTATGTTTTAATGCTTCTTCCCTTTTAGTGTTTCCAGAATTAGTTGTTAACATCGTATTTATAGGTCCATCAATTATACCGCATACCTTATATTTTTTATTTAAAGTTACGTTTATATCAGAATTTTTGCCTATATAATCTCCTATTTTAATCTTGTCCTGCTTTGAAATTTTGAGTGATATAAGTAATTCATTCTTATTTGGTGAAGGCAGCTTTCCCTCTAAAAGCCTCATATCAAATATTTGAAGAAGCCTTGGAATATCTTCTTCAAAGACATTAAAAGCCTCAGTGCTTATTTGACCAAAAGGACTTTTATACTGAAATCCACCAATAACTCCTATAATCGGTACAATATACTCAACATTATTGCAATTCTTAATTTTATCTAAAGCTTTATCTGATATAGGATCTTTAGTGTTAGAAGCTATATTCGTTACTTTTTCAAGCATATCTAAGGAACCTTGCTTTATTCCATATATACCGCTATACAATGTTATTGAAAAAAAATATATAAGAAACACCCCTAATGCCACACATGTAAAACTTGGTAACACTTTTTTTACATTGTTCTTTAAATAGCTCCTACTTGAGAGAGGCTTCATCATATACCTCCTCTATCTTTATCGATAGAAGCTATTGTACCATCAAGCATGTTAATAATATGGTTGGCATTTTGCAAAATGCAGGGGTCATGAGTTACTACTACAATCATCTTGTCTCTTTTATAGTTTTCCAAAAACCTCATTACTTCTATAGCACTATTATGATCTAATGCTGCTGTTGGCTCATCAGCAAAAATAACCTTTGGATCTCCTATCAGTGCTCTTGCAATGGCTACCTTTTGTCTTTGTCCTCCAGAAAGCTGATAGGGTTTTTTATCTGCAAGATTTAGAAGTTCAAGCTTATTTAATATAGACATTGCTTTTATTTTTACTTCTCTCCCGTCATCATTTATTGGTACTAATATATTTTCCATTACTGTCATATAATCGATTAAGAAGTGTCGTTGAAAAATAAATCCAAAATCTTTTCTTCTTATTTCAGCCCTTTTAGACGAAGAAATTTCATCATAATCTATTTCTCCATAGCAAACTTTTCCCGAAGTTGGTATTTTAAAACCTGCCATTGTATAAAGGAGAGAACTTTTTCCACTTCCTGAAGGCCCCATAATCCCAATAAATCTATTGCCATCTAACGAAAGATTTATATCTTTAAGTGCATAGGTTTGCGCCTCCTTGCCTATGTCATAAACTAAATTTACACTTTCCAATTTAAAAATCATAATGCCCCTCCTCAATTGTTTTCAATCATGTCAATAGGATCAAGCTTATTTATCATTCCATTTATAGGTACTATAGTAAATAATATAGTAAAGAGAGGAACATATAAAGATACAAGCAGCGCCTTTTTATCATACACCACTCCTACGGCACCTATACTTTCAAAAATACTTTTTTTCATCCAATAACTTAAAACTATACCTAGCAATAAACCTAAAACATATGAAATCACATTAATAGTAGTAACTTCTAATATAGCTCTCTTTAAGATCTGTTTTTTCTCATATCCAATTACATTGAGTATTCCTATTTCTTCTTTTCTATTAAAAAATTCAACGTACTTTGAACTTCCAACTGTAATTACCATTAGAAATATAGATAATATACTTATGGCATCTAAAAATTCTATAGACCCTATATCCCTATAAAATTTTTCACTTAAGGTCTTTAAAGTATTGTATTCAGCTTCTCCTTTTGGTAAATTCTCAATTAATTTATTCACTTCATTAATACTGTTTTTTTTAGGAAAAATCATTATTCCATGCGATAAAGATTTTTCTTCATCCTCATAATCTTTTAGAATTTCATTATTAAAGGCCACAATTGAAATCATGCTATCACCTTCCAATATACCAACTACCTTATACGTACCATTTATTCCGTCAAACTTATCTGACGCATTCCCTACGTTATCCCCAATGGTAACTTTTTTATTTTGTGCAACTAAATAATTTATTGCAATCTCCTTTTCCCCTTCTTGAGGTAATCTTCCATCCTTAATTTGTATAGATTCTTTCTCTAAAAAATAATTCATATCTTCAGTTTTTAAACTTATTACATTAGCAAAATCTAAATTTCCTGGAATACTATACTTTATACCATATAACATAAAAGGAACTAATCTTTCTACATTTTTATTACTTTTTACTTTTGTAATAATATTACTATTATTGCAGGACATAATTGTAGAATGATACTTATATGAAAAAATATTGAGTTTATATAAAGAATCTTCCTCCGATTTCACAAAGGTATTAATCAAATACAAAAAAGAAACTGCAATAAGCACAGGGATGATAGAACTTATAACTTTAGTTTTATTTTCTCTACTATAATTTAAAATCGATAAAACTTTCACAAGCTCATTCCCTTCTAAGTATTTATTTTCCCAATTTACATTTGTTATCCAGTTAACTTCAAATATAATAATAATTGAAATTGAGATCATAAAAAAGTTACTCCAGTCACATTTTTTATGACTGGAGTAACCTTTTACTATGATTCAATTATTTTCTTTATCTCAATAGCTGCTGCAGTCCTATCTGAAGTTCCAAGTTTACTATAAATATTGCAAATATAATTTTTAACTGTACCTTCAGATATAAATAACGACGAAGCGATTTGACGATTATTAAACCCCATTGACAACATTTTTGCAATCTCTGCTTCTCTTTCTGAAAAATCAAGTAATACCTTTTTTTCCTTAGGCTTTATTAATTTGTTTTCAGAAAGCTTTTCAACGAGCTTTTTAGCTACACTTGTAGGCAGCATAAGTGATCCTTTGTAGGCATCATTTATAGCCTTAACAAGATCGTCTCCTTCTATATCCTTTAATATGTATCCTGCTGCTCCATAATTCAAAGCTTCAACAATGTAATCTACATCATTAAATGTAGTTAATATTAAAACAACTATTTCCGGATATAAACGTTTCAGCAGCTCAGTGCATTTAACGCCATCCATTTTAGGCATTCTTATGTCCATTAGTACTAAATCCGGTGATTCTTTCTCACAAAGTCCTAATACTTCTGTTCCATCCTTGGCAGTACCTATAATCTCAAAATTTTCTTCTAGCTCTAAAATAGTCTTTAATCCATCTCTCATTAAAGTTTGATCATCTGCTATTAATATTTTTATTTTTTGCATAATCCACCTCTTAAAAAATCACATTTTCATCAAGTTTCGTTGTCTGACTTTTTATAGTAAGGAAAAGTAATATATATTCCAAAACCCTCCCCAAGTTTTGAAGATATATCAAGGCTTCCATTAAGCTCTAATATTCTTTCTCTCATAGCTCTAAGTCCAAAACCATAGGTAACTATATCAGAACCTTTTCCGTTGTCTTCAAGAGAAAAAAGAACTTTTTCCTTATTTTTATACAATTTGAATAGAAAAGCACTACTTTTTCCATGTCTTATTCCATTAGCAAGTCCCTCTAAAAGAGCTGATAAAATTACCTTTTCCTGGCCCTTATTAAGAACTATATCGTAATCTATTTGAGCTTTAATTATAGCCTCCGAATGTTTTTCCGTCTCTGCTATGATTGATTCCAAATCAGAATAAAAATCAAGTATATCTTGTCCATTTTCAAGTATACGTACAGAACTTCTTATATCATTAAGACCTTTTCTCACCTGATTTTGAGCCAGATTAAGTTTACTTTCGGCAAGCTCTAAGTCTTTTTTTATAAGCCTCCTGGCTGCTTCAAGTTCGACTAAAACTGTAGTTAGCGTATGCCCAACTGTATCGTGTATCTCTCTTGCTATTCTATTTCTCTCTTTTAATGCAGTTATATTTTCTACTCTTTCATATGCTTCCTTAAGATCATTGTACATAGAATCTTTTTCAAGCTTTTTGACAGTAATATCCTTTAACGCAGCCTCAATAACTTCTGTTTGTTTTAAAAGATGATTAATTAGAAAAAATATTATATATACAATGATAAAAATAGGTAAATCTAATAATATTGCAGAAACAGCCTTAGTATTTTCAAAATTTAGCTTAGTCAAAATAGAAATACTAGATATACCGTATAAAATAAAAAAAGCAACAATTCCTGGGTAATAACTTTGATTTACAACTATATCAGCCAACAAAAAAAGATAAAGAGATATAGATATATATGTAATATCAAATTTGTTAATGAAAAAAATTAAGCATACCTGTAAGAGATATATAACAAGAACTAATAAATTATATTTATTAAAATATCTCTGTTTGCTAGGACATTCATGCAAAAAGAATGTGTTAATTGAATATAAAGTTAAAAGAATAAAGTATAGGGACATTAACATAAACCAATTTGTATTATTATATATGCAATCAACAAGCATAGTTAACGTAAATATACAATAGTTTATAGTTATCACAATATTTTTAGTCTTATTATTCATCATAATTTCCTATCATTTAAACTGATTAGTTTCAGTATCATATTTGTAATCTATGGTATCTAATTTATTTATAATGGCTTCTTCTTCCAAATCGTAAAATTTGCATAAGCTTTCTATATTTTCAAATTCATCTCTTAGCTTTGTGTTTATAAAATTTAGAAAAATATATGTATCCATAGACAATATTTGATCTTTGTTCATTTCTTCACCTCTATATGAAATATTTTTTAATATATACTTAATAGCGTATGTTTTGTTAGATTTAATTACAAATTAGTGCAATATATACATATTATAACGTATCTTTATTTTTTTATCAAAGTTCATATACATAAATTATTTAACTAAAAATTTTACTTATATAGCATAAAAATAAGGCTTTCTTCTTCTATAAAGTGTAATTTTTTTAAATCCAATTTCTTTTAATAAATTGACACTCTCATCAAATCCAGCTCCTACATCATCTTGTGTATGAGAATCAGAACCAATAGTTATAATTTCTCCACCTAATTTTTTGTAAAGCCTTATAATTTCAATAGATGGCATAAATTCTCCAGTTAGCTGTCTAAGACCTGATGTATTAATTTCAATACCTTTTCCTCTTTCTATTACTACATTAAGGATATCTCTTACATTATTCTCGTATCTATCCATCAGATTATTTTTTTTATGTTGCTTTGCTGCATACCTTTTTACCAAATCTAGGTGACCTATACAATCATATTCTCCTTTCTTAGCCATATCATAAAGTAGAGAAAGATATTGTATGTTTTGTTTTTCTATGTTTTCTTTTGAGTAATCTCCATATTTCAAATCAATATCCTCTATCTTATGAATAGATCCAATTATATAATCGAAAGGATAACTCTCCACAATTTTTTTTACATACTCAGGCCAATAGTGAACTTGTCCCATTTCCATGCCAAATAATATTTCTAATTTTCCATTAAATTTTTCTCTACAATCATCTATTTCTTTTAAACTATTATCAATAAAAGAGATTTCCATACTCAACTTTCCATTATTACTTGTATAATATTCAAAATGATTAGTAATTATAATAGAGTTTATTCCTCGTTCATAAGATTTTTCGCATATCTTTTCTAATGGTGTCTCTGAATCTGGTGAGACACAAGTATGAACATGCGAGTCTATTCTTATACTTTCCATAACTTTCACCTTCCTGTAAATAAAATTGTAGTTATATAAATAATAAAAGCTGGTACCACCGAAATGATACCAGTCAAAGGGGAAAAAATCAAATTTTTAGTATTCTAATTTCCACATATATCTTCTTTTAGTTAGAGGATGATTTCTAACAATTGATAGTTGTTCAGCGTATACTCGTAATACTCCTGAAATCAACATTGGATTAAAATAATCTACTACTTCTTTTGCAATTTGTGATCCTAGTCCAAAGTCTTTTGCATCTACTACTGTTGTTTTTGCATCAAATCTATTTAGGAAATCAAGTGCTCTTGAATCCATAGCTCTTGTTCTTCCATCATTCATTAATAATAAGAATGGTACATCTTCCTCTACTATTTCAAATGGTCCATGGAAGAACTCACCATCATGGAAAGACCCTGAGTTAATCCATTGCATTTCCATCATTAAACATATAGAGAAAGAGTAAGCAACCTCATGTGTAGCTCCACTACTCATAACATAAATTACTGGAACCTCCTTATATGCATTGGCAAATTCTTTTGCCTGTGGAACTACGGAAGATACTGCTTGTTCAATTAAATCATAAATTTTTCCTAAGCCATCTAGCATCTTATCATAATGAGCATAACCTTCATATTGATTTAATATTTCTACTGCAAGTGTTAAAACCTTTGTCATTTTTTCCATTTTAGCTGCATAGTTTAATTCAAATCCATGAACTACAACATAGTCAGCATCTTTTGTAATTGGTGAACCTTCTGTATGAGTAATTGCTATTACATGAGCTCCTAAAGATTTTGCTAAAGAAGTTGCCTTTACAGTTTCAGGAGTATTACCCCCTAAAGAGCAAGTAATTACAATTGCTGAATTGTCTACTGATATTGGTGTTGCATAGTTAAACTCATTTGCAGTATATAAACTTGTACGTAATTGTTTTGCATTCCCTTCTAAAAAATATTTTGCTGGATACAATTCTGCTTTTGATGCACCACATCCTACGAAAAATACACTCTTGATTTCTGGTTGTTTTGTTTTAATTTCCGCTATAATTTGTCTTAATTCCATTTTATTCTCCTCCATATTCTATATTAGTGGTATATGGTATATACCTAAAATTGTATAAGCAATGTGGTCTTTGGTATATACCTACATGCTTATTATTTTACCAGAGCTATTACATTTTCTCTATATCTACCTTCTCAATTCGTAAGTAAATTTAAATAGATCTCCTCTATTATAAATTTCAACATACTCAATCAAATTGTTAGATTCATCATAGCTTTTTCCCTTTGTAATAAAACCTGCTGTTCCACTTTTTACTCTTAATAAATTAGCATCAAAGTTATTAAAATAGCACATTTCCAGTGTATTTACAGATCTTTTGGGCATACAAGAATATTTGGTATCTAAAATATGATACAAAGACTCTTTACTAAAATCATATTGCAAAAGTCCTTCTGTAAAAGCACCATTTATAAATGTATGTTCTACCGCCATTGGCTCATCATTTCCAATTCTAACACGTATTAATTTATAACAACCTGATCCTATTGGAACATTTAACTTTGATGACAACCAACTATCTGCCTCGATATATGAGAACTCTACTACTTTAGTTTTTACATCGGTAACTCCACTTTGCTTTAAATAGCGTGAAAATCCATCTAATGTAACAAAATTTCTTTTTACTTTTTTCTTTGAAACAAAAGTTCCTCTTACACCATCTCGATAGGCATATCCCTCATTTACTAGCTCAGTAATGGCATTTCTGGCAGTCATACGGCTGATTTGGAACTTTTCACTTAATTCCCTTTCAGATGGAAGCTTTTCTTGTTCCTTATATACATTATTTTCAATCTTTTCTATGAGAAAATTTTTTACTTGTAAGTACATTGGTGGCAAAACATTTTGATTCATACTATACTCTCCCTATTGCTTTATATATAATAGAATTATAACATATCTTGCCATGTATGTTAAAGAACAAGTGAGTTTCACATGTATTTTTCAAAGTTCTTCATATTTCTGATATCATGGCTTATCGGATCTTTAAAATATTTTGAATCAGTTATTTCTTGGCCTAAATATCCTTCATAGTGATTATCTTTTAAAACAGTTAAGAACTCTTCTAAATCATGATGTCCATCTCCCCAGATTAAATGTCCATAAGGATTTCCATCAACAAAATGCATATGAATTATGTCTCTTCCAAACTCATTGAACCATTGCTGCAAGTTTTCCCCTGCGACTCCCATGGCAGTTGTATCGATTAACACCTTCATATTGGGATGATTTACTTCCTTCATCATTCTCTTTACATCTTCTAACCGAATTACCAGATTGGACTCCTCTGGGCGGAGACTTTCAAGCGCTAAAGTAATTCCCTCTTTTTGAGCTACATCAGCTAATCTCCAAAGCATCTCTACTGATCGTTTCCATGCCTCTTCTCTTGTCTCATCTAGATACCCCCATCCAGAATTGCACTGCATAATTTTACAGCCTAATTCTGATGCTGCCTTAATTCCATTTGAAAAGTATTGAAAACTTTTTTCGAAAATTAAAGGCTTGCTTGCTGCAAATTGGAATTGATACATACAATTTTCTGGCGTAAATACCTTAACCTCTAATCCCCTATCATTTATTTTTTTCTTTAGTTCTTTACAATCACCATAAATCATAGGATCTAAATAATAATGAGGTATACCAGTCCAAAATTCTATTGTTTTAATACCTGCTCTAACCTGAGCATCTAGAAAATATTCTAATGAATACCTCATATAATGAATATTCATTCCTGCTATTTGTTCTCTTTTTACTAACCCCATATATCCCCATTCTTTCTTTATTCATATTTTTTGCCAAAACCAAAAGATCCATCAATTAAGCACTGCTTTGACGAAAATTCTGCAGCCGCTTCTAAACTCTCTTTTATAGCTGTTTCTTTATCAAGGTTATTTCCTTTAATTTTCTTAAAATAATTAACTATAAGACAGGTTATAAAAGAATCACCCGCAGCCATAGTATCAATAGCTTTAACAAGCTTAGGCTGCTGTCTATAAAATCTTATGCCATCAAAAAGATATGCACCTTCTGCTCCTCTAGTACAAAGAACCATCTTACATCCAGATTTTGTAGCTCTTAGCATCAAATTCAACATCTCATCAATCTTTAAATTACTGCAGGAAAAGAATGCATAGTCTACGATAGGAAGCATCTCATTTAATTTTTCTTCTGTATAATCCTCTGAAAAATCATAAGAAATTGTTGCTCCCATTTCCTTTAATTTTTTCAATTCAAATTCCGAAAATCCATATAGACCAGAATGAATTAAATCAAAACCTTTCATGTAAACATAATCTTCTTCCTTTAGATTTAGACCACAAGTTCTAAGTACACCGCAGCGATTGCTGCCAACAAATATTCTATCACCATCTTTTAATGTAACCCTTGCACAACCATTTTCTCCTTCGTAAAACCTGCAATGGCTTATATCAATATCTAATTCTTTTATACTATAAGCCACATGATTTGCTTCATTATCAGAGCCAAAAGCTCCTAAGAAAGCTGCTTCAACACCTATCTTTTTTGCAAATACAGCAAAATTTAACGCATTTCCACCAGGGTACATAGTCTTAATATGTTCGTATTTATCAACAACATTATCTCCTAAGCCAAGTACTTTAATCATGCTCTTTAATCTCCTCTCCTTATAAAACTTTCGACAAAAAATCAATGGTACGTTCTTTCTTAGGATTAGAAAAAAATTCTTCAGGTTTATTTTGCTCTAATACTACTCCCTGGTCAATAAACAATATTCGATCTCCTACTTCTCTTGCAAATCCCATCTCATGTGTAACAATAACCATAGTCATTCCTTCTTTTGCGAGTTGTTTCATTACAGCCAAAACCTCTCCTACCATTTCTGGATCAAGTGCTGATGTTGGCTCATCAAACAACATCACTTCTGGCTGCATAGCTAGTGCCCTAGCAATTGCTATTCTTTGCTGTTGTCCTCCTGATAAGGAAGCTGGATAAGCATCTATTTTTTCCAATAAGCCTACTTTGTTAAGTAATTCAACTGCTAGCTTCTTTGCCTCCTCAGGTTTCATACCCTTAACCTTTATTGGCGCATGACAGATATTTTGACATACTGTTTTGTGCGGGAACAAATTGAATTGTTGAAACACCATGCCCATTTTTTCTCTTATTTTATCGATGTTAGTACCCTTTGCTGTGATATCTTGACCTTCAAATAAAATCGATCCACCAGTTGGAGTTTCAAGAAGATTTAAGCATCTTAAAAAAGTACTTTTGCCAGAGCCTGATGGTCCTATTACAACTACAACTTCACCTTTAGAAATATGCTCAGTAATTCCTCTTAGCACTTCATTTTTTCCAAAACTTTTTTTCAAATCCTTAACGTGTATCACTAGCCCTCAACTTCCTTTCTAGAACACCTAATGCTCTTGATAATGTAAAAGTAATCATTAAGTAGATAAAGGATGCTACTAAAATTGGTTCTAACCCTAATGCAGTATTACCCCTTACAATGGTTATTTTATACATTAGTTCAGCCACTCCTATTACTGATACAATAGATGAATCTTTTATACTTCCTATGAACTGATTTCCAAGAGCGGGCAAAATATTTTTAAATGCCTGTGGCAAAATTATGTCAAACATAGCAGTTCTTTCATTCATACCTAAGCTTCTGGCTGCTTCCATTTGTCCTTTACTGACTGCTTCTATACCGGAACGAATAGTTTCAGATATGTAAGCTGCAGAATTTAAAGATAGTGCAATCGCACCAACAGCTAGATCTGGAATATCATGTCCTGCTAACAAAATTGGAACGCCAATATATATAATGTATATCTGTGCTAAAAGCGGAGTACCTCGAATAAATTCTATGTAAGCATTTCCAATAACTCTAACTGCAATGAACTTACATCTTCTAAGAAGTGTTAGTGCCACTCCTATAATAGTTCCAAATACAACTGCCAATATGGCAAGTATAATAGTATATTCAGTTCCCACAACAATAAAATCTGAATATTGAGTTACAAATGAAAAATTCAATTTTCTCCCTCCCATTCCCTAAGTATTTCTTCCTTATAATCCTTTAGCTACAAAGAAGAAAGTACGTACTTATACTTCTATGATAGGAAGGAAGAAATAGAAGCTTAAATCATGTAAATTATTTTTGCTGTACCTGTTCCATTGCTTCTGTTAACCATTCAGTAAACACTGGTTTTGCTTTGTCAATTGCTTTATTAACAATTTCCATAACTTTTGGGTCTGTTCCCTTTGGCATTGCTATTGCAGCACCTGCTGTATCATCATTGTAATAGATTTCTGTTAGTTCAATTTTATCATTTGCTTTGCTAAGAAGTTTCGCTGTTGGCATATCTACTAAAATTGCATCAACTTTTTTACTTCCTAAATCTAGAGCTAAATCTGTTGATTTTCCTAAAGATTTTGTTTTAGCCTTTGTAATTGTTTTTTGTACAATTTGCTCTTGTACAGATGATTTGATAACCCCAATAGTCTTACCATCTAAATCTGTTGGTGAGCTAATTTTTCCATGGTTATCTTTATTAATTACAATGACATGCTTGTCCTTATAATAAACGTTTGAAAAGTCTGCATTTTTAGATCTTTCTGGAGTTGGACTCATGGCTGATACAATCATATCAATTTTTCCAGCTTGTAATGCTACTAATAAACCATCAAAATCCATGTCCTTGATTTCATACTTTACCCCTAAATCCTTAGCAACTTGATCAATCAACTTGATATCACATCCAATTATTTGATCCTTTCCATTTTGCACAGCATGGAATTCGTATGGAGGCGTCGCAGCCATCATACCTACCACAATTGTGCCTTTTTTCTGTAGTTGTTCTAGAGTAGCACCAGATGCCTTTTTAGTTCCTTGGTTTGAACTTGTACTTGTAGATGATGTGTTAGATGATCCACAACCTGCCAGTGAAAAAGCCATTAAACCAACCACCGTCATTGTCATTAGCCTTTTTAAAAATCCCTTTTTCATTTTTCTTCCTCCTCATAATTTAATGATATAAATGTATAAAACAACCCATATTAATAAATCATTTGTATACATCACTACTTATTAATTTGCTAGGATTTATATCACTTAAATATGGCATATGGTATATACCACTGATTTCTATGTTTTTTATTATACTTACTTTTTTTCAGCATGTCAACATGATTTGAATAAAATATTTACTACATATTTCATTTGACTAACAATTCGCAACTTACACTCTAAATTTATCTCTTTAAATTATAATTTTTGTTTATATATCTTTATTAATTTATTTTTTTAGAATTAAATATTTCATATCTAGTTTTTCTTTTATTCTTTACAAGGTTATTTTCCTCAAAACCTGTTAAATAATCCATTGAACATGATAAGCATCAATAAATCTAGTACTTTTTCCTGTTTCCATATCAAGAATATAGGTTTTTACAATATTTCCTTTAGTGAATCCCTCTAACAAAGTTCCAAAAGAGGTCAAATGTCCGAAAGAATGATATATAAGATACTTTCCATTTGGAGAAAATCCAATAGGTGTGTACCCTGTAAATTTTTCATTGTATATACCATTAAACTTTAACAAACACTTTTCTTGTCCACCTTTTTCTATATAAATAGATCCATCCTTTTTAATAGCTTTTATACCATCTATTTCATTTTTTATATAATCAGTACGAATTGTCGTTTTCTCCTTTGAATCCTTAAAATCTAATTTGCTTATAAGCTTAGCCTCTTTTTCTTTCTCTCTAATAGAAAATACACACCAATCTCCATTATTCATTCCTACAAGACTTATGTCGCCACTTTTTGTGTCATAATAAAAGTCAATAATGTTATCGTTATCTCCACCGTAGCTATCCTTTCCTTTTCCTTTATGGGTATATATAAGTTGTTCTCTTTTTGAGCTGGTATCAAATTTATATAAATTTAGTATTCCATCAACTCTTTTTGTATAATAAATTTGTCCTTTTAATTTTGTAATTATATTTGAATTAGCTTTATTGTTTAAATTTACATAAATTCTATTTGTTAAAAAAATGAATATAACAATAACTAGAAAGGCTAATAAGTTCTTTTTCAATTTTACCCCTCCTTTTCATAAACTTTCCTGTAATTATCTAATATGTAATAGTTCTAATTATAGACAATGACCATTTAGTGTAATTTTACACTAAATGGTCATTTTAGTCAAACCTAAATATCTCTTCATATTATATTTATCTTAATTTCATACTTATGCTCTCTGCTGCACTATCCTCGTTTTTTAATTTAATAGTTAATTTTTTCTTTTTTTATCTTCATAATCTTGCTTTATCATCAAATATGAGGGATGATATAAGCCTGTTGGTGGATAAAATTCATCATGAATATATGTAAAACCAAGTTTCTTAAGTAATTTATATGATGCTGTATTTTTAGGATTGTGTCCAGCAAATAGTCCATCAACTCCTAAAGTATTAAAAGCATATTCTATAAGAGCTAAGCAAGCCTCCAAAGCAAAGCCATTTCCCCAATATTTACTCTTCAAATGTATACCCATCTCAAAAATATTTTTATCCAAATCATATGGTCTTAGTCCACAGCACCCTATATTTTCATTACTATCTATTAAATATATTGGCCAATACTGGACCTTAAACTTATTATAATTTTCTATTTCTTTCTTTAATCTTTCATATATCTGCTCCTTTGACATTTTACCATTTGACGCTATAAACTTCGTTACTTCAAGATCACCCCAGAGTTCTAAAGCCTCTTGTATATCCTCCTCTTCCCATATTGAAAATCTTAATCTTGCTGTTTTTATAAAAAATTTTTTCATGATATCCCCCTATAAAACCATATAGTTTTTTATTCTCAACTTTTAAATAAAATATTACTTAGCTTGCTCAGTTAATTGAAAAATATTGCCAAGAACAACTGTTTTCTCATTAATCATCTGAATATATAAATACTCATTTTCTACATAGAAACCATATAGTTCAATATTATCACTAATTTCTCCACATTCCCCTATAAATTTTTGGAAAGAGTATCTTCCAAATTTAACTGGCTGCTTTATAGAATTTTTTTCCCTGTTTATACCTATAATATCCCCCTCAAAAATTTCAATACCATTTTTATCTTTTAAACCTGTGAATTCCATTACTGTGAATCTTTTCTCATCTGAATAATTTTTAGGATAGGGATTGCTGCTTAAATAAAAGCAATGTTTCTCTTTATCCCACATTCTAAACTTAATTTTTCGCATTTTATACCGACCCCCATTAAACTTCATAATGTCTTTTATGGATTAACTATATCATATTTTAAAGATTCCTGTAAAAGTACTACACTGTATTTTGAGTTTTCTTATTAATTTCAAGTGATTGACTAATATAAACTTCTCTGAGGTCCTATTTTAGGAAACTTAAAAGGAGTTTTGATAAAAAGTAGAAGCCGTTAAGCAACTTGCTTAACGGCTTCTTCCCATGTACCGACAACTATTATTAAGTTTTCATTCTATATTATTTCAATTGAAGGAAGGTTATAAACTTAAAATGTGAAAACTATTAATTATAGCTGAACAGCTGATTTTATTTATATAAGTCTCTTAATTTTTGAAATGCATCAAAAGATCTCTTTAACATTTCTGGATCTACACAATATGAAATTCTTACATATCCTGGACATCCAAAATCATCGCCTGGCACAATTAGAAGATTAAATTTCTTTGCATTTTCAGAAAAGTTTACAGCGTCTTCTTCTAATGCTTTTACAAACAAGTAAAATGCACCATCTGGCCTTACACATTGATAACCCATTTTGCTAAGACCATCATATAATAATTTTCTATTTGCATCATATAATCCTATATCTGATGTTTTTCCTAAACACTTTAATACTACCTTTTGAAATAAACTTGGAGCACATACATACCCAAATGAACGTCCAGCTCCACATACTGCTGTATAAATCTCCTTAGAGTTTTCTACACAATCAGGAACTAGAATATATCCTATTCTTTCTCCTGGAAGTGAAATTGACTTACTATATGAGTAACATACAATTGTATTTTCATAATAAGATGGGACATATGGTATCTGTATGTCATCATAAACAATCTCTCTATAAGGTTCATCTGATATTAAATACAAAGTTTTTTCATACTCTTTAGATTTGTTTTTTAATAAATCAGCTAAATTCTTAAATGTTTTTTCTGAATAAACAACACCTGATGGATTATTAGGTGAATTTATTATAATTCCTTTTGTCTGAGGAGTAATTGCTTTTTCTAATAAATCCATATTAATTTGAAAATCTTCTGTATCTGCTGGTATTATTACAACCTTTCCACCTGCACTTTTTATAAATATTTGATATTCTGGAAAATAAGGTGCAACAATAATAAATTCATCCTCTGAATTTACAGTGAGAGCTTTAAGTGTAATACATAGTGAAGCTGCAGCTCCACATGTCATATAAAAATTATCTGCTTTAAGCTCAGACTTATATGTACTATTCATATACTCAGCTAAACCTTTTCTTACTTCAATGTCTCCCTGTGCAGAAGTATATCCGTGAATTTCATCTGATTTCTTTGTCTCTAGCAATTCTATCATTGCTTCTTTTACACATTCTGGTGCTGGAACAGTTGGATTTCCAATGCTAAAGTCAAATACATTTTCTTTTCCAACAATTGCAGCTTGCTGCTTTCCATACTCAAATAATTCCCTGATTACAGAGCGTTTTGCTCCTAGTTCGTACATTTCTTTTGATACCATCATCTTTTCACTCCTTTTAGATATTATTATAACAGATATGAAGTAATACTTGCCAATATTATTTTTTTGAGTTACAATAACTTAAAGTTATAATAATCAACAAAAGACGCGTAAAATAGAGGAATATGATGAATACTAAACAATTAGAATATTTTGTATCTTTAGCTGAGACATTAAATTTTACCAAAACAGCACAAAAATTTTTCATATCTCAAACTGCAGTAACAAAGCAAATTAAAAAACTAGAACAAATTTTAAATACAAGACTATTTTGCAGGAATAATCATCATGTTGAGTTAACTCCAGCGGGAGCTATGTTTTTAACTCAAGCAAAGGCAATTCTTCATCAGGTCGAAGAGGCTACCGAAAGAGTTCGTCTAACTACTATTGGCTTTTTTGGTTTATTACGTATTGGATTCGTAAATGGATATGAAAAGACATCCTTTTCAGACTTAATCTTTTATTTCCATAATCAATACCCAAATATTTCAATTACGTTTATTAGGGGTACCGAAAAGGAATTATACCATAAAGTTTTAAACTCTGAACTAGACATAGTGTTTAATACCTGGAACGAAAAGGAAATGCTTCCATTACTAGAAGGATATTTAATGAAGACGTATTCATTAACTGTTGTTGTTCATCCAACACATCCTTTAGCAACCAGAAAATCATTGTCTTCAAAAGATCTAACTGGCGAAACTATTTTTCAATATACTGAGTTTGATGACGTTGAGTCTGTTCTGCTAATGGTATCTGCAAATATGGGGATTGCTATATTACCTTTTTACTGTGTAAGATATCTAAATCAATCTCAAAATCTTATGATAATACCTCTAAAGGATAAGGACAAGTATGTTACAATTGCCGCTATATGGAATAAAGAAAATAATAATTCGGCGTTGCCAAGACTAACTCAAGCCATTAAGAATATTGACGAGAAAAAACTCAACCTACTTATATAGAACATACAAGTTCTATTATATAAAATTTCTAACATAAAAAGATGGCAACTGTAATTCAGTGCCATCTTTTATATTTAGAAACTCGTTTTTTCTATATAGTGACAGTTAACGTCGATATGATTTAAAAACAACAATAATCTTTCGTAAATCGGGTGAGCTTTATCACCATACTTTACTTCTAGTTCTTCACCAATATCCCTTACAGTTTTCTTGCCATCTATTTGCAAAAACACATAGCTTCCGTATTCATCCATAGAAATTTTTTTATATTCTGGAATTCCGAATTTAAGTTTTCTAAAGAATCTTTGAACCTTATGATCTTGCTTTTCAAGTATGGTCACAATGCCTTCTTTATCCACTTCATATTCTAAGTTATTAGAGATTTTAAATATTATATTTAAAACCTCTTCATTATTATTTAGCATTTTTTATTTTACTATTTAGTATAGGTATTATTGTAGCTATTACTAAAACTATTAATATTACAACTGCCATTCCATTAGTAGCAGCGAAGCCACTTGGTTCAGATCCTCCTACAATTTTAAATACTTGAAGTATTATACCAATAAGTCCTATTATAGAACCACCAGCAACAAGTCCAGAAGATAAACTTATACCATTAGAAACTTTAACTTCTTTTTCTTGTTCAGATTTACAACCTTTTTCTACAAATAAACGAACTAATGCACCTACTAATATTATAGAAGTTGTTGATATTGGTAAGTAGAATCCTATAGCAACTGTCATTACAGGAAGGTTTAATAAGAATAAAACTAATCCCATAACAGCACCAACAATTATCATAACCCAAGGTAATTTACCAGACATTATACCAGCAGTTAATGTTGACATTAAGTTAGCTTGTGGCAACGCGAATGGTACGTTATCACCAGTCATTGCAAGTTGGTTTGAAAGTAATAATATAACACCAGTAACTACTATAACACCAACTACACCAGCTATAGCAAAATATTTTTGCATTTCGTTTTTATCTCCACCAACTACAAAAGTAACCTTTTGTGATTGACAGTAGCCACCAGCAGTAGAAATAGCAGTAACTATAAATGTACCAAATAAAAGTAATGATCTATTGCTTTCAGGGTTTTTCCATCCCATTATAACGAATAATAATGTTACAAGAACTATAGAAGCTATAGTCATACCTGATACTGGGAGGTTAGAAGTTCCTATAGTACCAGTTAAACGACCAGAAACTATTACAAATAATAATGATAAGAATAGTGATAAAATAGAAGCAGTTATTGCCATTAATATATTACCACCAGATACTAAAAATCCACCTATAAAACCAACAATTACACCACCAATTAATATCATGTTTCCAGCAGATGAACTACCAGCTCCTGAAGACTTAGCATTTAAAGTTTCTTTTATAGAAGATATTATAGTTGGTATAAGTCTAATAGCACCTATTAAACCACCAGAAAGCATCATACCAGCACCTATGTATTTTACATAACTACCAGCTATATGCTTAACCTGCATTGCGTGTATAGCAACATTTGGGTTATTCCATACAGTGGAACTATCGTTTCCAAGAGCGGCAAAATAACCTATTAAAGGCATAATACCAAAGTTAGATAATATAGAACCAGCAAACATCATTAAAGAAACATCCATACCAACTATGAAGCCTATACCTAATAATAGAGGGTTAACTTCAACCTCAAATTTCCATTTATAGAAGGATTCGTTTACATAGCTTATAACATTATTAGTTACATTTAAGAAAGAGCTAGTTATAACAGTTATAACGCCACTTATTCCGAATCCCATTCCCATGTACTTCATTGAATCACCAGCGCCTTCTGAAGCAACAAGTGTTTCAGATATAGCCATTGACTCAGGGTACATTAATTTACCATGTTCTTCCACCATTAAATAATTGTGAACAAGAGAAGCTATTCCTATACCAAATAAAACTCCACCTACACCAACAGCGAAACCTTCTAAAAAAGAAACCTTAGCTCCTATTAAAAGAATCGCTGGTAAAACGAATATCATACCACTAGCAATTGATTCTCCACCACTTGACATACCTTGAACTAAATTTTTGCCGAGTATACCTTTGTGTTTAGCAAATATGGCTATGAATGCAGAACCTATTATAGAACCAGGTATACCAGCGGCAACTGTAAGCCCTGATTTCATACCTGAATAGGCAGTAGATGCTGCAAATAGTGCAGCTAAAATAATACCAATTATTAATACGGCAACGTTTCCACCAGATTTAGACCCACTGGAAATGTAAGGAACATAGTCTTTACCTGCTACGCCGCCATATGCATCTTTAGATAACTTATGATCCATAAGATGTACCTCCTTTTAATATTTTATAATTATAGCATTACCATAACCTATTATAGTATAAACTTTTTTTTATAGCTTAACTATAATTTATTACAGTATGGCTTAATTATAACACAATTATTATCAAAATGACATTTTTTCAATTTTACAAATAAGGAATTTATGTATATAATAAATTGCAATAGTTCTACTAACATATATTGTTTAACTTATATTTAAAGAGTATACAATAATTTATAAGAATAATAATAAATAATTTATTTTTTTAAACATAAAATAAAATACTATTATACTATATAATGAAAATGTAATAGTTTTATTTCTACAGCAAGAATAACCTTTCAGGAGTTTTATATATTATGAACATAAAAGATACCGATAAACTATATATTTATGAAAGAGATAACAAAAAATGCTTCTTTTGCGGCAAACCACTTAAATATAATAAAATAACTCTAGATCATTATCTTCCCAAAAGTAAAAAGGGAACTAATGATGTTTTCAATCTTGTTACCTGCTGTAAATTCTGCAACATCTCAAAAGGGAATAAAATTCCTAAGGATTACAAAGAAACAATTTTATATTTATTTTTAAAGGCTGTATATGATAATCGAATAAATAAGGCATCATTAAAAATCTCTAAAAAAGAGTTGTCTGATGAATTAAGTAATGTAGATAAAGTTGAAGACTTAACTGATCATTTTGTTTTTCAAAGTAATACTAAACGATTTTATATTAAGAATAATAAAGTTTATAAAATTGTTCATCTTGCATCTTCGTCAGAAGATATCACTGTATAAAATTTCAAAACTTATAAACAAAAGTCTATGGTACCAGATGTTGTTTTCATGACATCTGATACCATAGACTTTTAAAATATATCTATTATTTGAGTAACCTGCATACATCATTAGCATATTGTACAGGATCTTCTATAGAAAGACCTTCAATTAACAATGCTTGGTTGTATAACAGATTTGACAGCATTTTAAGCTTATCTTTATCTCCTTCGAAGGCCTGCTTAATTATATTAAACACTTCATGATTTGTATTTATTTCCAACACTTTGTCAGCCTTAACATTACCGCCATTCGGCATCGTATTAAGAACTTTTTCCATTTCAATAGAAAGTTCTCCTTCATTAGTAAGACAAACTGGGTGACTTTTTAATCTCTTTGATGCTCTCACTTCTTTAACTTTACCATTTAAAGCATCCTTCATAGAATCAAATAGTTCTTTATTTTCTTCAGTTTCTTTTTTACTTTCTTTTTCATCAGCTTCAAAACCTAAATCTCCACTTGAAACAGATTTAAATTCTTTTTCTTTATACTTCATAAGCATCTTAATTGCAAATTCATCAATATCGTCAGTGAAGTATAATATTTCAAATCCTTTATCTTTAAGTATTTCAGTTTGTGGTAACTTTTCAATTTTCTCTACATTTTCACCTGTTGCATAGTATATAAATTTTTGTTCTTCTTTCATACGAGAAACATATTCATCAAGGCTTACAAGTTTTTTCTCTGTAGAAGAATAGAACATTATTAAATCCTGGAGTGCATCCTTATTCATTCCAAATTCAGAGTAAACACCATATTTAAGCTGTCTTCCAAAGCTTTTATAAAATTCTTCATATTTTTCACGTTCATTTTTAAGCATTAACTCAAGCTCATTCTTTATTTTATCCTTTATTCTCTTTGCAATAAATTTAAGCTGTTTATCCTGTTGTAAAAGTTCTCTTGAAATATTCAAAGAAATATCTGCTGAGTCCACTAACCCTTGAACAAAGCTGAAATAATCTGGCAGTAAATCTGCACATTTTTCCATTATTAAAACACCATTTGAATAAAGCTCTAAGCCTTTTTCAAACTCTTTTGTGTAAAAATCATAAGGTGCTTTATCTGGAATAAATAATATAGTATTATAGCTTGCCATTCCTTCAACGCTTGCATGGATTGCTTTAAGGGGCTTGCCAAAGCCAAAATGCTTATCTATGTAGAATTGGTCGTAATCCTCAGTTTTTAATTCATTTTTATTTTTTCTCCAAATTGGAACCATACTATTTAAGATTTCATCCTCAAAATAGTCCTCATACTCTTTCTCACTGCCTTCTTTTAACTTACTTTTTTTAACCATCATTTTTATTGGATATTTTATAAAATCAGAATACTTTTTAACTAAAGATTTTAATCTATATTCGTCTAAATAGTCATCATAGTTTTCATCCTCAGTATTTTCTTTAATTTTCAATATAATTTCAGTTCCCACAATTTCTTTTTCAATACTTTCGATCTCATATCCCTCAGCGCCTTTTGACTCCCATTTGTATGCTTCCTTTGAATCAATTGCACGGCTTTTTACAGTTACTACATCTGACACCATAAATGAAGAGTAAAAACCAACCCCAAATTGACCTATAATGTCCACGCCTTCCTTAAGCTCATTTTCATTTTTAAATGCAAGAGAACCACTTTTAGCAATAGTGCCAAGATTATTTTCAAGCTCCTCTCTCGTCATACCTATGCCTGTATCGATAATAGTTAGCGTTCTATTTTCTTTATCTGGAGTAATTCTAATATAGAAATCTTCCTTATTAAAAGTAATGTTGTTATCAACAAGAGAACGATAATAACTTTTATCTATTGCATCACTTGCATTGGATATAAGTTCTCTCAAAAATATTTCTTTGTTTGTGTAAATTGAATGAATCATTAAATCTAGTAATCTTTTAGACTCTGCTTGGAATTCTTTCATAGCCATTTTATCATTTCCCTCCATTAATAATTTTAAATAGTAAAACCACACCCATTACTGTAGGTGCGGTTGCTTTAAAATCAATTAAGCCGTTTTACCTACACTTTAATGTAGAATAAATGAAATCAAAACGTCTTTTTATTTTTTGTTAGCACTCTTGATGATTGAGTGCTAATTTTATTTTAGCAATAATATTTTTTTTGTCAATATATTCTTATAAATTTATTGCTAAAAGTAAAGAATAATCCCGTATTTAAATGATGACTTCAATCTGTTTTTCATATATTAAATATTTTAATTTTCTTATATCCACTTATCGCAAGCAAAACCTGAGAAGGTAGATAAAATATCCATACTAAAAAATTTGAAATCATGCCAATATTATCATGAGATATACCTAGTTGCCTTATTATATTTGATGCGCCTACATTTATATCACATAGTAAAAACAATGTCATAGCCATAGAAACCAAATAACAGTTAGTTATCGGATATACATTTCTGCTAAAAGTTTTCCATGCAGTATATACGCTATAAAGTAGTAAAATCGCATAGATACTTCCTATAAGCAGAAGCTTATAATCTATAAAACGTATAAACATTGTAGTAACAAATATAGTTATCAAAATAAATATTATTAAATTATAAATATCTTTCTTTTTAATTTTACCACCACTATGCCGAATTATATAAATAATCTGTACAATACAAAATATAAATACTCCAAGAATAAACTTATTTAAAATCAACAGACACAAATCCGCTGCAGCAGTTAAAGTAAGCGCCAATTGTAAAAGATAAGTGTCCTCTCTGCTATATCCATCTTCTCCTATTAAAAAAGCTAACAACAAACATAACAATACTCCTATGTATTTTATAATATTAGGACAATTATTTCTCCCCCAATAATTAACATCAAGATAGTTAAATACTATATATATAACTATCTCCAAACATAAAATAATTCTTATTATATAGCTCTTGCCAGTACTTTTCATAAAAATCACTTCCATAAACTATACTTTATATATAGTATATTCAAGTCACCTGAATTCTTTACTGATATAAATAAACACATTTCTTATAGATAACAACACCAGACACTTAACTTATACGCAGGGATATATTTACATTATGGAAGACACATTTAAATACTTTTGAT
>NZ_JAEEGC010000123.1 GCF_019207025.1 Clostridium thailandense
CACAAACCTATGCACGTTCTCAATATTTAGGATTTGTTAAGCGTCTTTTAAATTCATTTATATCATAATTTGCACTTATATACACTCTACTAAGTGTGTACATTCCCTGGCTTTTGTCTGACCAACCACTTACTGTTGTAAAAGCCATATCATATCCTGTGTCTTTCAATGCTTTTATGGTATCATCATTCCACTTTCCAAAGGGATATGCTATGTATTTCACCTGTTTATTCAACGTTTTTTCAATAAATGCTTTAGAACCCTTTAGAGTTGTTACCTGTTTATCATATGATAACTTGTTTAGTTCATCATGTGCCAGAGTATGACTTTCTATCTCTATTCCATTCTTCTCCATTTCATTTAACTGCTCAGAAGTTAAAAACGGTTTTTCATTATCCACAGCATTAGTTATTACAAATACGGCTGCATTAAATCCAAACTCTTTCAAAATCGGATAGGCATTTTGATAGTTATCCTCATATCCATCATCAAACGTTATAACTACTGATTTTTCTGGAACTGGTTTATTATTAACTAAAAAATCATATAATTCATCAAAAGTTAGAGTAGTATAACCATTATCTTTTAGATATTGCATTTGTTCTCTAAACTTTTCTTTTGGAACTCGTAATTCGTTTCCTTTTTCATAGTCTATTGAATGATACATTAAAACAGGAACAGATTTATCATTTTGTTTAAGGGGAACTTCTTTGAACTCCCTTTCTTTTTTTACGTTATTTTTACCTGTTGCTGATTGATTTTTGTCTTTTTCTCCCTCACTCACTTTTTTAGTTGTATTTGTGATTTTATCAGCAGCCTGCTTATTTTGAAATTCAACTTTTTTATAACCAACTAATCTATAGCCCACTAATCCAATCATAAAAGAAACACCTAATATTAAAGCAATTCTTTTATAAAGTTTATCCATAACTATCACCACTTTCTTAATATAAATGTATAGTTTAAAATTCTATATTAATTATAATATAAATGTGCAATTATTCGTAATAGAAATGTATTTAATTATATATAAATATTATCCACATTATTAACATTTCACCTGTTGATAACTTGTTAGTTTTAAATAATAACAATTATCGATTTATATATTTTTATTACTACATATCAATATCGCTAACAATACGTATCATTCTTACTTTATCGCATTTTGCTACAAATTGCTCTCTCTATGTTTTATTTTGAGAATTATTTAAATATGTATTCAATATTATAACTCACCTAGATTTATACACATTATCCACAGAATGCTTGTTTATAACTTGTGAAATTTGTCTTTTAGTGTTGAATACTTAATACATTTTAAGCTGTTTTCTCATTTACACAAAATATAGACCATAGTTTGTACACATTATCCACAGAATTGTGGATAATGTGTGGATAAACTATGGTTTCTAATAATATTATGAAGTTTCCACTTATTCATAATTTCTTCTGTCGAAATTTTATTTTAAATTTATTTTGTCATTTATTGTTCTATTTACAAACACATTTTTAGATCAAAAGTTATATTTAAGTTAACCAATTGTAAGCTGCATTCATATACTAGTATTACAGATCACTTGAAAGTCTAATTTCTTTAATAAACCTTTTTTATACTTCTTACTATACCTTTTTTCTCTAATGATTGCCCTAGGGGGGTTTCATCCTCCTAGGCTCTCACTTATATACTTATTATTTCTGAGTTATAAAATTTATTAATTAAGGTTACTATATTAAATGTTATTAAATTTTATTTTATTTTTAGAATTTTCTTAACTTTTCTTTTAGCTTATGGTATTATTTAGGTATAGACTATTATATGAAAGGTAGGGATGTTTATGAGAGATAAAGTTATTCATGTTGATTTCACTAAAAATAGGAAAAATGATAAGAACCGCACATTTATTTCAGTGCTTAAAAATCTATTCAAAAAATTATTTTACTCTCCAAATAACCCTTCTGATCCTAATAATGACAAAAAAATAATATACTATAATAAAGATATATCTTAGGTGCTAAATACTATGCACCTTTTTTGTTTATGTTATAATAATTATATATAAAAATTAAGGAGATTTTATTATGCGAGTAGGAATTGGTTATGATGTACACAAACTAGTTGAAAACAGACCTCTTATTTTAGGTGGTGTAAATATACCTCATTCAAAAGGCTTGCTTGGGCATTCTGATGCTGATGTTCTTTTACATGCTATAATGGATAGTTTACTTGGCGCATTAGCTCTAGGCGATATAGGAAAACACTTTCCGGACACAAGTGAGTCTTACAAGGGAATATCAAGTTTACTTTTATTAAAAAAGGTAGGTAATCTTATAAATAGCAGTGGATATTCAGTCGAAAATCTTGATTCTACTATTATTGCACAAAAGCCTAAAATATCTCCTTACATAACTGAAATAAGAAAAAATATTGCCTATACTCTAGGAATTGATATCGGTAGAGTAAGTGTAAAAGCTACTACAGAAGAAGGACTTGGTTTTTCGGGAAGAGAGGAAGGAATATCTTCTCAAAGTATATGTTTACTTAACTACATGGAAAAATAAAGCCGAAAGTTGATTTACCCTCCAGGATATTTCAACTTTCGGCTTTATCTTTATCAAAGCTTATTTAAATTTACCTCTAATAAATCCAAAATAAACATAAATAAAGGTATTCCAAGTAACAATCCCCATATTCCCATAAAGTGTTCAGATATAATAAGTACTATAAATACAACAAATACAGGTATATGAGTTTTTGCTGCCATAAATTGAGGATTTAAAACATAACTTTCAAGTAAATACAATATTGCAATAACGAGAAGAACATACAATACTTTGATAATTCCTCCTATACTATATGCTATTATACAAAGTGGAAATATCGATACTATAGTACCTGCTATAGGTATTAAACTAAAAATAAATATCATAAATGATAAAGCTATTAATTGAGGAAATCCCATTATACTTAATGCTATCATTGATAAAATTGCATTTGTAACTGCAATAATAACTTGGACTTGTACAACTTTTCCAAAGGAGTTTAAAAAATTAACGCTAAATAAACCCAAACATTTGCTAATATCAGATAATCTGCTGTTATTAAATCTCTTCAAAAATTTTTTTACTTTGGACTGTTCAATAATAAAAAATAAGCTAAGAATTAAAGATAATAATATGTTTATCCCCCATTTTCCTATATTGGCAATAAACTGAAATATAGAATTAGCCTCATTCTTTATATAGCCCTCTATATCAACTTTGCCTGCTATTGGAAATAAATATTGTTCTATTCTATTTATATTTGTTTTTGACTGCATCCCGCTAAATTCATTAACTATAGTAATACTTTGACTAATTATTATAGGAATAAACCTATATATAAAATATCCTAACAGTATAAAAATAATAAAATATAGAATTATTGTCATACTCAATTCGTTTATTTTTATAAATGATTTTAAACTATTTATTATAAATCGCTGCATGTTATAAATTAAATAAGTAAATAAAAATGTCAGCAAGAATAAGTCCACAATTCCTCTTAAAAAGTAAACAGTTAGAATAATTAATATAAAAGTGAACACTTTTCTAACCATTTCCTTCTCCCATAGGCTTCTTATAATGTTCATAAATATCATCTCCGAATTGCATAAGTGTAGGAAATAAATTTTAAGTCTTTCAATATTTAATTGTACTTTTAATAATAATATACGTCAATGAATTTACTTAAAACATATATATTTTTTAAGCTTATTTGATTGTAGACTTTTATGAAATCATCTTTTATAAAGTTAACACCTTTTAATTCCTTTATTCTAATTTCCTAAAGTAGCCACCATAACTGCTTTTATTGTATGCATTCTATTTTCAGCTTCATCAAATACTACGGAATACCTACTTTCGAAAACATCATCTGTAACTTCTAATGCCTCAAGCCCATACCTATCAAATATGATTTTTCCAACCTTTGTGCTAGTGTCATGAAATGCAGGTAAACAATGAAAGAACTTTATATTTTCATTTTCTGATTTTTTTATCATATCCATATTAACCTGATAAGGCTTTAAAAGATTTATTCTATTACCCCATAATTCTTCTGCTTCTCCCATTGATAGCCAAACATCCGTATATATTACATCAACTTTTTTTACTCCTTCATCTACGTTATCTGTAATAATAATGTTAGCTCCAGTTTTTTCAGCTTCTTTTCTACATTTACATACTAATTCTTCATCTGGAAATAATTCTTTTGGTGAAACAATTCTAAACTCCATACCCATCTTTGCAGCACCTATCATTAGTGCATTAGCCATATTGTTTCTGCCATCTCCTACATAAGCAAATTTTAAACTATGCAATGGTTTATCAAAATGCTCCATCATGGTTAAAAAGTCTGCTAAGACTTGAGTTGGATGGTCTTCATTTGTAAGTCCATTCCATACTGGCACACCAGAATATTTAGCTAAATCCTCTACTACCTCTTGACCGTATCCTCTATATTCTATTCCATCATACATTCTTCCTAGTACTCTAGCTGTATCTGCAATAGATTCCTTTTTTCCCATCTGGCTACCGCTTGGACCTAAATATGTTGTATGTGCTCCTTGATCTAAAGCAGCTACTTCAAATGCACATCTTGTTCTAGTAGAATCTTTTTCAAATATCAATGCTATATTTTTGCCTTTAAGTCTTTGCTGTTCAGTTCCTGCATATTTAGCTCTTTTAAGTTCTTGAGCTAGATAAATAAAATGATATATTTCCTTTTGTGAGAAATCCATTAAAGTTAAAAAACTTCTATTTTTTAAATTAAACATTTTGACCTCCTAAAATATATAAAATAAATATTTATTCTTTTTAATGCATAAATATACATATATTATATATCATATTTTTCAAAAACTCCATAGTTTATAATAAAAAAACATCAAGATATTTAAATCTTGATGTTTTTTACACTCTTATACATCGTCTTCATATGTCGCCACTATTTTTTGTACCAATTTTTTTACTGCACTCGCCTGGCATATTAGCGTCATTACTAAAAAGAACACCTTTATTCTTTCTTCTTCTTTAGTTTCTAAGTTCATATCTTTAGTTATTTCCCTAAATTTTTTCTCATCAAAATGTTCTTTCGATAAAAACTCTTGAAAACTATCTTCTTGTATATCAGAAAATATCTTATACGCTTTTTCCCATGAAATAATATCATCGTCGCCATCATTTATTTCATTGAAGGCTAACCTGAAAACTTTTTTTATTTCCTCCGTTGTTAATATAGGCCTCATATAACTCAACAACACTAATTGAGCTAGATGTAATTTTGTATATCCTCTTTTTTTCCCATCCTCTGGTTTAGATATTACTTCGTTTTTTATATAATTCTGAACTATATTATTTGTATATTTCTCTCCTTCAAACTTATCATTTAAATAATCAATAACTTGTGATAAAAATAAATCATATTTGGGCAAATCTTCATATGGAACTATAGTGTTTTGAGATATTTCCTTGGACATCTTATTTATATATTCTATTCCAAACTTGTTTTCTTTCACCTTTAAAACCTCCAATTATAATACTGAATTTTTCACTTAACACACACTACACAAAATTAATATAATTTTTAATTAAAATATTTTTAATTAAAATCACCTTCTAAATCTATACTATACTAATATTATACGGTATATATAACCCCTTTACAAGTTAAATGCTATAAATTAATATTACGTATTACAAAGAAATATTAAGCTACTTAAAGATATACAGCGATTTATTTTTTTTCTTTCTCTATACGGTTTAATATCGCTTAAAATAAGTTTAATATAATATTGTTATAAGGTATATCATACTGTATAATAATATCATAATCTATCTAATAGATCAAAATATAAATAACACAAAATAAAAATTTAGTATTAATTATGAACAATAAACATTAATAATATGCTAACATATAATAAAAAGTAGCATTATTTTTGGGGGGTGTCCAATATCAATAAAAAGAGGTTTATTACTTGCCTGTTGATTGCATTGCTATTTATATCAACAAATGTATTTAGTCCTATTATAACCAACTATATTGGAATTAATATCAATAACTCAGTGGTTTACGCTAAAGGGGGTGGTGGGAGTCACAGTTCAAGTGGAAGCCACAGTTCAAGCGGAAGCCACAGTTCAGGAGGAAGCTTCAAATCCGGAAGTTTTTCTTCTCCTAAGTCTTCCAGTGGAACCACTAAATCATCTTCTGGAGGAAGCTTTAAATCTGGTGACTTCTCTACTACGCCTAAGTCTTCATCTGGTACTTCTAATTCAAGTGACAGTTATAAATCACAACAAAACAGTAATACAGCAAACCAATCATCTAAAAACTACGAAAGCGGAAGTAAGAGATCATTTTTGCCTATACCTATTCCTATTCCTTGGGGACATAGCTACTATAGTGGATATGGCGGACATAGTCTTGCTGGTAGTTTTATACTAGGTATATTTAAGCTTGTAATATTTATCATTATAATAGTAATCATTATTAAATTAATTAAAAAATATAGAAGAAGATAATTAAGGAGGGTATTTTTATGGGAATGTTTTCAAGAATATCAAATATGTTTAAAGCAAAAGTTAATACTGCATTGGATGAGGTAGAAAATCCAATTGAACTTTTAGATCAAAAGATAAGAGATATGGAAGAAAGTTTAAATAAGGCAAAGCTCTCTTCTGCTCAAGTCTTAGGTAACGTTCATGAAATTGAAAAGAAAATGACAACTTCTAAAAGAACTTCTGAGGAATTTGATGAAAAAGTTAAGCTCGCCTTAAGTAAAGGTAATGAAGATTTAGCCAAGAAGGCTCTTGCCAAAAAAATTGATGCAGACAATACTTATGCTTCATTAAAAAATAGCTATGATGATGCTCAAAAGAAGGCTGATACTATAAAACTAAAATTAAGAAGTCTTCAAGATGAAATAGATAAGACTAGATCATATAGAGATGAAGCTGCTGCAAGATTTAATAATGCTGAAGCCAGCAAAAAAGTAAATGAAATATTAGCAAATGTAGATACGGGAAGCAATAAAATAAATATAAATGATATTGAAAGAAAGCTTCAAAGAAAAGAAGCTATGGCTGAAGGTCTCGGAGACTTGATAGAAGATACTTCTTTAGAAAAAGAGTTTGAAAAGTTAAATGAAGTAAGTCTTGATGAAGAATTAAAGAAATATAAGCAAAGTTAAGGTGATATTATGAGTAAGGCTAATGAATTTTTAAAAAGCGAAAAAAATAGTTATGGTAAGATTTTTGTAGATATAAACTATGCAATAGATAATGTTTCTCCTTTTTTAGATGAATCCATTTTAAAGCGTAGAAAGTACGTTGCAAAATTACCAGTTTTAAAAAGATATATTGAACTACTACAAACAGCTGAATGTGAAATTAATAAAGGTGGTTTCTTTAGTAAATTTGGTAATGATAAATACATCGATTTATTAGATGATTACAAAAGAGATAACACTGAATCTTTGAGCCAGCTAGTCAAATGCAGCCAATGTCAATGTCTAAATTGTACTGCTAATTGCAGATTTGATAGTTGTCTTGGCTGCCGTGATAACTCAAACATAGTTTTTTGTGATCATAAAAAAGTTAATATATCAAAACCTGATAACTTTATTTTGAATTTAACCAATAATAGAACAGGTATTGATGATAGATATGTTGTACTCGGAGTAATTCAAGATGTGGATCGCGATTCAAAATATATAGTAATTGAAAATATAATTAATAAAGAAAAGTTTATCTTACACTATTACCCTGGAATATCAGAGGATACTTATGGTGAGATAACCAACCCTGAAGAATTTGATTTTGTTGTCTCAACTTTTCAGAGCCTAGAATAAATAGTAAAATTAAATATATTTGTTTTCAGAATGTTTTTAATCATTGTTTATCTTTAAACTGTGGATTTATAATCATAATTTATAGCTTATCCACAGTTTTGTTATTTTTATCAACACATTTTGTGGATAACTTGTACATATTGGTACTCATATAGTCTTATGGCATTTATATAATGTTATCAACACTGTGGATAACTTATTGTGTTAATAACATCATTTTTTTAGGAAAGATTAAAATTTTCTGTATAGAGTCTATACTATTTTCAAGCGATGAATCATATAGACACCTACATCAGACATTTAACTTATGCGCAGGGATATATTGACATTCTAGAAGGAATATTTAAATACTTTTGTTATAAGTCTTAGCTCAGTATTCATTGTTCCGAAAGAATGTCAATATATCCAGGAGTATAAGTTGAATGTCCGGCGTGGTCATCTATGTATGTAGATTATTTTTGTGATTTATTGTAATCATCTATAAACTTTTCTATTCCAGAATCAGTTAAAGGATGTTTTAACATTTGAAGTAATATCTTATACGGTATTGTAGCAATGTCTGAACCCGCTTTCGCACACTCTAAAACATGTATTGGATGCCTTATACTTGCTGATATTATCTCAGTTTCAATTCCATATATATTAAATATATCTGAAATATCATTTATAAGTTTAATTCCATCAGCTCCTATATCATCTAATCTTCCTAAAAATGGACTTACAAAATTAGCACCTGCTTTTGCTGCTAATAAAGCTTGCTGCGCCGAGAACACTAATGTAACATTAGTCCTTATTCTTTCTTTTGATAACACAGAAACTGTCTTAAGTCCTTCTTCACACATGGGTACCTTTATTACTATGTTTTTGTGAAGTTTAGCAAGTTCTCTAGCTTCTTCTATCATTCTTCCTGATTCTAAACTCATAATTTCCGCACTTATTGGTCCATCTACAATTGAGCATATTTCTTCTATTACCTCTTTTA
This sequence comes from Clostridium thailandense, assembly GCF_019207025.1. Taxonomy (GTDB): domain Bacteria; phylum Bacillota; class Clostridia; order Clostridiales; family Clostridiaceae; genus Clostridium_AM; species Clostridium_AM thailandense. The sequence continues at coordinate 8,875 of NZ_JAEEGC010000123.1, forward strand.
AATCTCTTTTCTCCTTTGCAATTAATGAAGGATTGGTTGTTACACCGTCAAGTATCCCCCATTGAGCTACTCTTTTTATCTCTTCAATATTAGCTGTATCAATAAATATTTTCATTTGATATTCCCCCTTATGTTTTACCTCATTTCACCATTATAGCATAATAGGCAATAAATTTAAATTTACTTAAATAGCAAACGTCAACTATATAATACTTAATGTAATATATTCCCTTGTAAATATTGGTTTCATTATGATTATTTATTGAATTTATTAATTTTTTCACAGTATATTCATTAAACTTCGACACTTTTTTTCTTATATCCATATAGTTACTATTTTATTTACAAATTTAATATCTTATTTACTTTTTACAAATTAGTACATATATCCAATTTTATAACCTTCTAATCCATTGATTTATCTATGCTTAATGATATAGTAAAAAAATGTATTTTAATATAAAAAAGTATTGACATTTGTATATTAGGGTAGTATATTAACTTTAGATGGAATTTAATAAGAAATTTGTAAAATAAATTTCAAAATATTGTTGACTTTAAATGTAATATTTGCTATTATTTAATTAAAGATATGTCGAATTGTGGGATTAGAGGAGGAAATTTAAATGAAATCAACAGGTGTTGTAAGAAGAGTAGACGAGTTAGGTAGAATAGTTATTCCTATAGAGTTAAGAAGAACTCTAGATATTGCAGAAAAGGATGCTTTAGAAATATACGTTGATGGCGAACAAATCATACTAAAGAAATATGAGCCAGCATGTATTTTCTGTGGTGACGCAAGAGATGTTGTAAACTATAAGGGAAAAAACATCTGCAAAAATTGTATGAATGAATTAAAAATGGACAAGTAGTCCGAATTGACCCACATAAATTATGTGGGTTTTTTATTTTTATATATTAAGTCAAATTATATTCACCAAAAAGGGCTTACAAACACTAATTGTTTGTAAGCCCTTTTTATAGCTCAAACATCATTAATATTACCATACACTGAATACTAATATTAATGATATCATAATTTTCAAAATTCATTAAATTAATTATCAAGCATTTAATATTAAACTAATCTATTTTACCTAACTCTTGTTGCTCCACTATAATCTGATCTATCACCTAATGAAGATATTTTAACTACATCTCCAGTCTTTGGAGCATGAATATAACATCCATCGCCTACATATATTCCAACATGGTGTGCAGGTGAGCCAAAGAAAACTAAGTCTCCTGGTTGCAGTTGGTCTCTAGATACTGGAGTCCCTGCTCCTTGTTGGTCTGATGCAACTCTTGGCAAACTAATTCCAAAGTGTGCATAAACATAACAAGTAAACCCTGAACAGTCAAAAGTGCTTGGACCATTACCACCCCATTGATAAGGAGTTCCTAAAAAATTTGATGCATATGCAACAATTGAATTTGATGATGCAGGTGCTGCTGAAGCCCCTCTTGAAAGTCTTGGTGCCTCTGATCTAATCTTCTGAACTTGTCCTGCTGCAGAAGCCACTATTCTTGCAGTAGAAGTATCCTTCGCTGCTAATATACTTTCTTTATTTTTTAAATCTGATAGTAATTTAGTTTCAGATGATTTATCACTATTTAGCTTGGACAATTTTTTCTCATTGTCTGATTTTAGTGCCACTAGATTTTTATTCTTCGCATCTAAAGTGCTTTTCTTTTCAGTTATTACACTTTTTTTGTCTTTTAAATCACCTATTATTTTTTCATCAAAACCTACAATTTTTTTTACAGTGTCAAATCTACTAATAAAATCACTTAAATTATCTGATTGTAAAACTACACTTAAATAACTATCTACTCCATTTATGTACATAGCTCTTACTCTTTTGCTAAAAAGATTTTGCTGACTTTTTATATTTTGTTCAGCTTTATCCAATTGAACCTGAGTATCTTTTATGTCTTTATTAGTTTTTTCAATATTTTTTTTATTATCACTTATTTCAGTCATAACTTTATTAATTTGCTCGTCTAACTTTTCTACCTTTGTCTCTAAATCTTGTCTTTGGCTTTTAATTTCATTAAGTGAATTAGATGAACTTGCCGGCGCTGCTAGCGCATTACTACTAGTTACCATTGCTACTGACAAAGCTATAACAACAGCTAATACTTTCCTATTCAATTCGCAAACCTCCCCAATACTAAACAACCTTTATATGATTTTTTAATTAAATTCAAGTATCAATTTTTGTATATTTTTTTATTTTAGATTTTCTTTAATATACTAAGTATTTATATTATAGCATTAAATTACATAAAATCTCAATGTTATCGTGGTATTTTTTTTAAAATATTAAAATTTATATATTAAAAAAGCGAATTTATCAATAAACTTAAATTTTTTCTTTTAATCTCCTTAATGTTTTTCCATATTTTTTCCAATAATCTTACATTAAAATACAACTGCATGTCATATTTTAAATATCTATAGAATACTTGTAAATTTCTGACTTTGATATTTTTCTATCCTTTGCTACTTTTTTTATTGCCTCTTTTTTACTTAATCCTTCCGAAACATATTTTCTGATATGATCCTCGATAGTAATTAAATTCCATCTAGCTTTTTCTTCTTCTAGAATTTCTTCTTCTCTTTTTCCTTCAATCACCAGTACAAATTCACCTTTTATATCTTTTCCCGAATAGAATTCTATAGCTTCTTCTAAGGAAAGTCTTACTATCTCCTCATGCAATTTTGTAAGTTCTCTACAAAGTGAAATTCTTCGATTTCCAAAATTATTTTTAAAAAACTCTAAAGTTTCTCTAATTCTATATGGCGATTCATAGAAAATTATTGTTTCTTTTCTATCTTTTAGCTCATCTATTATAAGTTTCCTGTCTTTATTATCTCTAGGTAAAAAACCCCTAAATATAAATTTACTTGTATCTAATCCTGAGTACACTAAAGCTGTAGTCACAGCAGTTGCTCCTGGTAACACTTCAAAGTCTATATTCTCTTCAATACATCTTAATACTATTACACTTCCTGGGTCCGATATACCTGGAGTTCCCGCATCACTTACTACCGCTATCCTTTTTCCTTCTTTAAGCTTTTCTATTAAATCTATACTTTTTCCTTGCTCATTATGTTTATGATAGCTTATCAATGGCTTTTTTATATTGAAATAATTTAGTAACTTAAGACTTTGTCTCGTATCCTCTGCAGCCACTAGATCAACACTCTCTAACACTTCTAGAGCCCTTATTGTTATATCTTTTAAATTTCCTATAGGTGTAGGTACTAAATACAACTTACCATAATCCATAACTATTCCTCCGATTTTTGTCTGCCATATATTCTATGAATTTCTTCGGTATATCCACCTTCTACGTTATATATGTACAATGGCGCCTCCCATTTTAAGAAAGCACCTCCATTATTTTGTCCTTCAATTAATACCATATTAGGAGCCTTTTTAAAGTTAGGTTGAACCATTCTTATAAGTTTAGGCTCAATTTTATATTGTCTCATAGTGCATATTATATCAGCCAACCTATCAGGTCTATGTATCATATACATTCTACCATTGTCCTTTAATACAGCTTTAGTTGCCTTTATTACATCCTCCAATGTGCAGAATATCTCATGTCGTGCAATAGCATTTTTATCATTTATATTTATAATACCTGAATTTTTCAACTTATATGGCGGATTAACAGTTAATACATCAAATCTAGGTAAGTTTTTTAAAAATTTTATATCATTAAGATCTCTATTAATAAATTCCATTCTGTCTTGAAGTTTATTAAATTTAATAGATCTTATAGCCATATCCACCATTTCTTCTTGTAGCTCTAATCCAGCAATATACTCCGCATCTGTTTTTCCTGCTAATATAAAAGGAATTATTCCAGTTCCGCTGCATAAGTCCATAACTCTAGCACCCTTTTTTATTTTAGCAAAATTAGCGAGAAGTACTGCATCCACGCCGAATCTAAATGCATTCTTTTTTTGTATGACACATATTCCTTTTAACTGCAAATCATCTAATGTTTCATCATTCCTTAATAGTTCTCCGCACATAAATCACATTTCTCCCTTCCCTATATAGATATCCACAGCTGAAAGTTCACTTATATAATTATGATTTATGTGTAGGCAATTGTCAAATTAACATAATAAAAGCCCTAAGATAATTTAACCTTAAAGCTCTTGTTTTAGAAAATATTTTATTGTTTATTCCCGCTATTCTCCATTTTATTAAATTTACTATTTATAATAATTATATCGACTCTTCTATTTTTTGATCTACCTTCATCCGTTGAATTATCGGCTACTGGTCTATACTCACCATATCCAGCTGGATAAAGTTTCTGAGGTGGAATACCACAATTATTAATAAGCAATTCTACAACATTAGCAGCTCTAATACAAGATAATTGCCAATTAGATGAAAACTGGTCATTCTTTATAGGCACATTATCTGTATGTCCTTCTATTCTCATGTAATTGTTAAGCTGATTTAGTATTTTTCCAATTTCAATAAGTTTTTTTTGTGATTCTGGCTTTATCTCAGCTCTACCCGTATCAAAAAATATAGTATCATTTAAACTTACCACAAGCCCTCTTTCATCAATTTTAGTGGTAACATTAGATTTCATTCCATTTTTATCAAGATATGTATCTACTTGCTTTTTTAAGTCCTCTAGTCTAGCTTCCTCAGCTTTTTCTGTTAAATTAGTTTCCATTTGTTTAACATCCTCAGTTATAGGTACAGCATCCTCATTAGCAACTATAGATTTTCCCCCACCCATAGTTACTCTAAGCGAGTCTGACAATTGTTTAAATTTAGCTTTATCTACATTACTCATAGCAAATAATACGACGAATAGTATCATAAGTAAAGTCATGAAATCGGAATAACTAAGCAACCATCGTTCACTATTATTATGACCCTCTTGCTTTTTTTTCTTCATATCTCTGACTTACCATCCATTCCTTCAAATTTAATAACCTCATCTTTATTTAAAAATCCCTTCAACTTTTCCGCTATAGTATTAGGATTTATACCTTCTTGTATATATAATATTCCTTCTATTATAAGTGACTTTTCCGAGAACTCTTTTTCATCTAATGCTTTTAATCTATTACCTATTGGTAGAAATAGTAGATTTGCAGATGATAGACCATACAATGTCGCTAAAAACCCTGACGCTATTTTAGGACCTAAGCTATTTGGATCTGATAAATCTGCCAGTATATGAACTAGACCCATTACTGTACCTATAATACCTAATGTAGGGGCATATCCACCAGCTTGTTCAAAAATAGCAGCCCCTTTTCTATGTCTCTCAGATGTAGATTCTAATTCTAATTCCAGTATACTTCTAACTGCCTGAGGATCTACACCATCTACTACCAACTGAAGTCCTTTTTTAATAAATGGATCTAAATTAGGATCGCTGGATATTTCTCCTTCAAGACTTAATAATCCATTCTTTCTGGTCTTATAAGATACATCTTTAAAATAAGCTACAAGAGCTGGCAAATCAATTTTTTTCGGGTTTATAGTAATCTTTATTATTCCAGGCAATCTTTTTAAAATGTCTATTGGGAATGTAAGCCCAACTGCGCCAGCAGTTCCGCCAAATACTATTACAGCTGGTGCCATTAAGAAAAGAGCAGTTAATACACCTTTCTCTATGATAAATCCAGCTATGATAGATCCAAATCCAGCTATGATAAAAATAATAACAAAAATATCCATATTTACCCTCCACCCAACAATATTTTCTATAGATTTCACTAAGTATTTATGCTTACACAATAAATATTCGTTCATCCTCACTTAATCTTTACTCAATATAGCAGATATTTATATACTATATGGAATGTAATTCCATTTTAAGACTCCATAATATTTAAAATAGATATATGTAAAATTTCTCTTTTATCTACGTAATTTTATGTTATTTATCAAATATATAAATAAAAAGACTACCAAAAGGTAGTCTTTTTATATCTTATTATTCTTGAACTGGAGCTCCTACTGGGCAAACATTAGCACAGTTTCCACAATCGATGCAAGTAGCTGCATCTATATCAAATTGAGTATCTCCTTGGCTTATAGCGTCAACTGGACATTCTGAAGCACATGCTCCACAGCTTACGCAAGCATCAGTAATTTTGTATGCCATATGTAAACACCTCCTTATAAAATTAGATGATTAACATCTAATTTATATTCTACCACGTAACTATAAATTTTTAAAGCTAATTTTATAGTACTGCATACCCCAAATCTTCTAATGACTGAATTAACGATTCACTATTTACAAAGTAATCATCATATATAATGCTTACTTCTTTCTTTTCCGTACTTATCTGACAAGCCACTACTCCCTCATTGTTCGAAATAGCTCGTCTTATTTTATTAACATCTTCGGCAGTATGCATGTTGCAGATTTTTAAAACAGATTTCATACCTAACCTCCTAGTCCTCCTTGAATAGCTCTTTTATAATAGCTACATCTTCAACAGCTTCAACATCAATTTTAATCTCGTCTTCACTTATACTGCCTTCAAAACTTCCTGAAACTAATTCTATTTTCTCTATTGGTATTTCCTCTATTGTTTCATCTCCGTTTTGCGGCTTAATTTTAACCTTTACACTTTCTTTTACTACAGAATTTGAAACTACTATTCCTCTTCCATAAGGAGTATCTACAACTGAATCTATTTTAGGTAGCTTTATTCTTATGTGTTCATAAGTTTCTTGTTCATAATTTAAACAACACATAAGTCTACCACATATACCTGAAATCTTAGTTGGGTTTAATGATAAATTTTGTTCTTTAGCCATCTTAATAGAAACAGGTGCAAAGTCTCCCAAAAACGTGGAACAGCACATTGTTCTTCCACATGGCCCTAGACCACCTATCATTTTTGCTTCATCTCTTACTCCAATTTGCCTTAATTCTATCCTAGTTCTAAATATAGATGCTAAATCTTTTACAAGCTCTCTAAAATCCACTCTTCCATCTGCAGTAAAATAAAATATAACTTTGTTATTGTCAAATGTATATTCCACATCTATAAGCTTCATTTTTAAATTATGCTGTTGAATCTTTTCTAAACATACTCTAAAGGCTTCTTCTTCTTTAGATTTATTTTCTAAATGTCTATCTATGTCTTCTTTATTAGCTATTCTTATAACATTCTTAAGCGGTGATACTATCTCCTCTTCTTTTATCTGTTTAGGATCTATAACACACTCTCCAAATTCTACACCTCTAGCTGTTTCTACTATTACATTGTCATTCTTTTTTACATTCAATTCACCTGGTGAAAAATAATATATTTTACCAGCCTTTTTAAATCTTACACCAACCACTGTTACCATACTATACCTCCTGCATTTTCACCAACATAGAATCGAAAACTAGGACAGGATTTACGTTTCTTTCTAGTTTTTTTCTAGTATCTTTTATTATATTAATAATAACACTTAATTTATTAAATGAAAACATTTCAGCCATATCTTTTATGTCATCTATTTTATCAATATTTATTACCAATTCATTTTTACCTGTTTCCTTATACAATAAAATATCTCTTATATAAGCAAGAAAGCAAGTGAGAATCTCTTGCCATTCTCCTTTATATTTAATGAGAAATGCCTCATTATGTAGGACATCGTCAATTTTATTTTGACAAATATCTTTTAATATATTTGCTGTGCTATTCCTAATTTCTTTAAGGGATTCGTCTTCAATAAATCTTTCTGCTCTTCCAGGTATTCCATCACTGAATGCATTCATTATTTTTAATTCCTCTTTTGATATACCAGGGAATCTATTTTTTAAAAATATTAGCATCTCATCTTCACTTAATCTATTTAGTTTATATATTTGGCACCTAGATTTTATTGTATCTAAAATTTTCTCTAGTTTCTCACATAATAAAATTATAAAAATACCTTTAGGTGGCTCCTCTATAGTTTTAAGGAATGCATTTTGAGCAGCTTCTGTCATTTTATCTGCATTATATAATAGAATTACCTTTTTATCTCCCTCATAAGGTTTTTTATTGGTTTCTTCAATTATATTTTTTATATCATCTATTCCTATAGACTTTTTATCTTTTTGTAACTTAAACTCTATTATATCTACATATTGTTTGTTTATCTTTTTACCTAAAAGCCTAATAGCTATATCCTTGCCTATTAAACTTTTTCCTATTCCTTCTTCTCCTGCAATAATATGAGCATGAGAAAACCTTCCTTTTTCTATAGAATTAGCTATTTGTAATTTTATATTATCATGCCCTATTACCACATCACTACTCAAATATAATCCCTCCATTAGATTTTAATAAATTTATCTACATCTACCACAAATATGGTTGCTCCACCAACTTCTATTTCTACAGGATATGGTACATATATGCCAGTAGAACCTGTTACTGGAGCAGTGGTAGTTATTGTTTGTTCTCTTGTTCTGCATACCTCTTCAATCTTAGATATTACTTTATCTACAAACTTTTCTTCTACTCCAATCATTAATGTAGTATTTCCAGCTTTTAAAAAACCACCAGTAGTAGCAAGCTTTGTTACTCTAAATCCCGATTTAGTTAAAATATCAATTAGATTTCCTGAATCCTCATTTTGCACAATCGCTACAATTAACTTCATACTTAAACATCTCCCTATGATTTTATCCTATAGACAACCACTACTAATATTTAACTAGTTATCTATAACATAAATCTAATATCTGCTTTTTCAAATTCATATATATCTCATCATGGATTCTATCTATAGTTTTTATTTTATTATTACATACACAACTTATTTTCAACCAATTATATTTCTTGGATATTTCATTAGAAGTATTATATGAATGAATAAGATACTCATAATCCTTCTCATGTATATCTTTATCTATATGCCCAGTCATCTTGCTTACTCTTTCAGACATAAGTAATTTACTAAATTCAGGAGGCATATCTAAAAATATGACACAGTCCGGTACAGGTAATCCAAAAGTTTTAAATTCAAATTCCCATATCCAATCCAAAAACTTATTTTTCTCCTCCAGATTATCAATTTTAGAGGCTTGATGTATCATATTTGCAGTTGAATATCTGTCAGCAATTATAATTCCACCATCTAGATAAAATTTTTGCCATTCAATTTTATATGATGCAAATCTATCTACTGCATAAAATGTTGATGCTACATACGGATTGACATCTTCTGGTTTATCTCCAAAGCATCCATTCAAATACATCTTTACTAGTGCTGAAGATTCACTTTTATAATTAGGATATTCTACTTTTCTTACTTTATATCCTTCACTTACTAGTCTATCATATAATTTTTGTGTTTGTGTAGCTTTACCACTGCCATCACAGCCTTCTACTACAATTACCTTGCCTTTTTTTAAATGCATATTATTTTCCTCCATACAGAAAGTATAAAACAACATTATTTATTAATAAAGCTGATTATGTTATTACTTTTAATTTATCTTCTTTTATTCCTAATATATCTATTCCAATTTCTCTGTAATAATTAATAATCTCCAAGCTTTTCTTATCTATTAGTTCTCCCGCTACTAAGATTGGTACACCTGGTGGATATGGTACTATATTTTCGGCACTTATTCTTCCTATACAATTATCTAAATTAATATATTCCTTTTTCTTATTTATGATTTCATACGGCATAATTTCTATTTTAGGTATATCATAATTTATCAGTTCCACATTTTTTTGTTGTAATGTTTTCAAGTCACACTCCTTCAAAACATTATATAGTTTTTCAAATTCCTTTTCTTCATTAAATGGAGAAAAAATCAAAACAACATTAGAAGTATCACTCATTTCAGCTTGAATTCCATGCACTTTCAGATATTTCAAAAGTAAATGTCCATTATATCTCTTATCCAAATTTATTACATATCTAGTGTTATCTATATCTTTGATATAATCAATCTCACTTTTATACTTTTGTATATCTTTAATATCTTTATTTAGAATATTTACATCATCTCTACCTAATGCATAAATACCTTCGATTGTATTTATCTTATTTCTATAGTACTCCATAACATTTAAAAATTCCTCATATTTATGTTTTCCGTAGTTTTCCAAATAGAATCTAGCGTAATCCATAGAACATAAGAACAAATACGAAGGGCTTGTACTTAAAAATGCACTAACGTAAAAATCTATCTTATCAATATCTTGCCCCTCATTTATATGTAAATAAGCTGTTTGTGTCAAACTTGGTAGTGTCTTATGAGCGCTGGTTACTATAATATCTGCTCCTAACTTTACGGCACTCTGCGGCAGCTTACTACTTATTCCAAAATGAGCTCCATGTGCAGAATCTACTAGAACCTTCATTCCATAATTTTTGCACTTTTTTATTATAAACTCCAGATTGCTGCATATTCCATAATAATTTGGATAAGTAACTATTATACCTTTAGCGTCTTTATTATTCTCTAAAACTTGTGAAAAATGCTCCAAATCTACGCAAATAGGAGCATTTAATCTCTCACTTATAATATTTTTCACATATACAGGTTTAAGTTTTCGCATTATTATGGAATTAAATATAGATCTATGACAATTTCTTTCAACTATAATCTTATCTCCTTCGTTAAAACTGCTAAATATCATAGCCAGGTTTCCAGAAGTACTTCCGTTAACCAAAAAATAAGACTTTTTACTCCCATAAAATTCACTTAAAAGCTTACTTGCTTCTTTTATTATTCCTTCAGCATTGTGAAGATTATCCACTCCTTCAACTTCTGTTACATCAAATTTTAAAAAGTTTTCCAAAAACTCTCTACCAATAGGATTGTCATAAAAACCTCTTCCTCCTTTGTGTCCCGGCATGCAAAAGGATATATTATTTTCTTTTACGTATTTTAAAACGCCTTCTAAAAGTGGTAACTTCGACAATTTATCTCCTCTCCCCTTATAACATCTTGAACTATAACTTTTCTTATACGTTCTATATAATAACTATAAAAATCTGTAGTATCTTCTAAGTTTATTAATCTCTTTTCACAACATGTACAGATTCCTCTTCCATATATCATTATACCATTATTAAGAGGCTTACCACATATAATACAACTTCTCTTTTTCATTAATTAATGTCCCCCTTCTTAAATATTTTTTAGCATCTTAAATTATTGCCTCATATAATATATAATATTCTCTTACGTTAAGAAACTTATTTTGTCCACAAAAATAAATTAAACTCAGTATAATTTATTTTTAATTACACTGAGTTTATATTTAGCTTACTAATCTCTTATTGTAACCAATGTTCCTCTTGGTATATTATCTTGAATCCATTTTGCATCATAGTAAGGAAGTCTAATACATCCATGAGATGCTTTGTCACCTAACTTTTCATACTCTGATTCGATAGGATATCCATCCGTATCATATAAAACGCTATGGAAAAGATAACCATTGTCGAGTCTTGTCCAGAAATAACATATTACATTATCTGATGCATAAAAATATGGACCTTTTGATCCCACTAAGAATCTACCTGAAGGTGTTGGTGTATTATCTTGTCCAGTAGAACATGCAAATTCCTTTACCAATGTTTGTCCATTAAATATTTGTACTTTCTGTTTACTCTTATCGACAAGTATATTATATGGTCCAGACGGTTGCACTGTTTTAACAAGTGATGCTGGTACATATCCTTTAATATAATTTAAAGTATTGTAATCAAGTACTTCTACATAGTCATATCCGTCTGTACTGTCCAAAATCTTTACTTCAGGAAGACTACCATAAGTAGAACCAATAATTGCTGAAGAAGAATTTGGATATTGTCTTATTGAAACACTTGTAGTTTCTCCTGCATCCATTACATGAAAAGAACTTGTCCATTCTGGTGGTTGTGGGCCTGAAGGAGTTTCTGTTTTAGATGGTTCTGGTGGTTTTTTTTCAAGTCCTATTAAGTATAAAGTTTTTAGTGAAACAGCTCCTTCTCCACCAAATATATAAATATTTTTCGCATAAGATAAAATATCTTTAACATCATTTTGTTGTTTTTCATTCATATTTTCACTAACTAAAACTAATGGAGCTTTATTTTTTTGTGCTAATGCAGACCCTGAAAGTGAATCTGGAAAATTAAGTGCTGATGCAATATAAATATTGCTCATATCCAACGCATCTTTAAATCTATTTATGACCGCAGTATTTGTACTATATCTATCATTTCCTGATACTCTTTCTGAATTTTTAAATTGTGATTTTACATTTTCACTTACAGCCCCTTCTGATCCAATTACATATGTATTAGTGACATTTTTATCTAATAACCCATTCTTCACTGAATCAGGCAAATAATCTTTACTTACGAGTATAATAGGCAAATCCATAGTTGCTGCAATTGGTGCTATCGATAACGCATCCGCATAGTTTTCACCTGACACAACTACTATTCTATCCTTTATTCCAACGTAATTTGCCACTAACATTGCAGTCTCATATCTGTCCATACCACCTATACGTTCATAGCTTATTCCCATTTCTTTTATGCTATTTTCTACGTCCTCCGATATAGATTTACCTATTATAAATACTTTAGACACATTATAACTTTTTAACTGTTCAGCAGCCTTAGAATCCAGATTTTTCTCTCCAGTAAGTATGATAGGCGCATCATATTTTTTTGAAAGAGGACATGCACATAAAGCATCCGGAAAGTTTTCTCCAGATACCAAAATTGCATAACCTGATTTTGAATTAAAATTTTGAGAAATTTTCATAGACGTATCGTACCTATCAGTTCCACCATATCTTTGATAATTTCCTTGTGCATAAACCTCAGATGTAGTGCTAATAATAAGTAAAAGCAAGAATAAAATTGTAAGCTTGTTTTTTATTATAAATTTTAAGTGAATAATAACCCTCCTCCTATCGTTTAAATATTTATTGTATAAGTTATATAATAAAATACGTTCTTTAACATATTTTACCAACTATTTGGTTATTAATCAAGTTCTTACATTTTATTTTAAAAAAGTTTTCGGAGGTATTTCCTATGAAACATGAGATTTTAACTAATTTAAGTAAAATTAAAGATGATATATTAAGTTTATCACAATATCTCTACAAAAATCCAGAAAAAAGTTTTCATGAATTTAAAGCTCATGATTATATAGTAAGCATGTTAGAAGACAAAGGTTTTGAGGTTACAAGGCATTATCTTAATATAGAAACGGCTTTTTATGCTCAATATGGAACTGGTCACCCTAAAATTTGTTATATATGTGAATATGATGCTGTCGAAGATGAAGGTCACATAACCGGCCATAATATTATATCTGCAATATCTTTGGGTGCTGCTATATCCTTATCTGGTTCATTACCAAAAGAAAAAGGAAGCATTATAGTTATAGGATGTCCTGGCGAGTTTGCAGGCAGCTCAAAAGTAACTATGACAAAACAAGGTACTTTTGATGATATTGATGTAGTTCTCATGGCTCATCCTGATGTAATAACAGCGGAAAGCGGTTCATCAATGGCTATCGTTCCTATAAAAATAACTTATAAAAGTAAGGAAGGCTTTTCTTATAGAAACTCAGGAAGTTATTCAGCCTTAGATGCTTGTCTCTTTACCTTTAATACTTTAAACTTACTTGATAAAGGATTTGATGATAACTCAACAATAGATGGAATCATTTTAAAAGGAGGAGACTCACCTTATCTTTTACCATCTTGTACAGAGTCAAAGTTTTACATAAGATCCCCAAAAATGGAGATCGCCTGTAATCTAGAAAAGAAAATAAGAGAATTAGTAAAAATGACAGGTAATCTAATGGAAGTTGAATCAAATATTTGCATATATGAACTTCCATATGACGAACTCATTCCTAATAAGACACTATCAAGAATATTTTCACACAATCTTAAAGAATGTGGAATAATAGACATAGATGCTCCTAAAGACACTAATTCTGGTCTTAGCTTAGGAACAGTAAGTCACATAGTACCTTGTATACATCCATATATATCTATAGCAGAAGATAAAAGTTTGCAATATTCTTCTCCCGAGTTTGCTTCAGCTACCACATCCTATTTTGCTCAAGATAGGGTCATAAAAACCGCTCATGCACTTGCATTAACTGGATTAGACCTTATAGAAAATGCTTCTTTACTTAATCAAGTTAAAACGGAATTCTATAATGAAAAGGATACTAGGTAACTGGTCTCCTTTTTTTATTTGAAAAATAAATTGTCTGTTATAATATACACAAATAACACCAATACGATATAATATAATTATAGTTAATTTGAGTTATTACATAGGAGGAATATATGATATCAATTTATAAAACTTTGGATGAAACAGGAATCCTAAAATCAGTAGACACTATAGAACCAGGTTGCTGGATTAATATAGTCGCTCCTTCTGAGGAAGATTTACTTTTAATATCAAAAAAAACAGATGTCTCACTTGATTTTCTTAAAGCTGCTTTAGACGAGGAAGAAACTTCTCGTATTGATACTGAAGATAATAACTTACTAGTAATAGTTGATATTCCATTTACAGAGATGGAGGATAATTCACTAACTTATGATTCATATCCTCTTTCAATTATTCATACAGAATCAACAATAATAACTGTATGCTTAAAAAATAGTAAAGTCTTAACTGATTTTATAGATGGAAAGATCAAATCATTTTTTACATTTAAACGATCAAGATTTATACTTCAAATTCTTTATAGAATAGCTAGTTACTATTTATTGTACCTTAGACAAATAGATAAAAAAAGTCTTATGATTGAGCAAAAACTTCATAAATCAATGAAAAACAAAGAACTTATCCAACTTTTATCTTTAGAAAAATCTCTTGTTTATTTCTCAACATCTTTAAAAGCTAATGAAATTACTTTGGAAAAAATGCTTAAACTTGAGTTACTTCAAAAATATCCTGAGGATCAAGATATACTTGAAGATGTTATTATTGAAAATAAACAAGCAATAGAAATGGCTACTATTTATAGTAATATTTTGAGCGGCACTATGGATGCTTTTGCTTCTGTAATATCAAATAATCTAAATATAGTTATGAAACTACTTGCATCTTTAACTATTGTTATGGCTATACCAAATATAATTTTTAGTTCTTTTGGTATGAATGTAAATGGAATACCTTTTAATAATAATCCAAGTGCATTTTGGATGGTTTATGGAATAGCAGCTATTGTATGCTTAATACCTGTAATTATTTTACGTAAAAAAGGATTATTTTAATTATAAGGATGTGATCATATGCTTGCAAAAAGACTACGAAAAGGTGATACTATAGGTCTCGTATCTCCTGCCGGACCTGAAAATGCTGATAAAATAAAAAAAAGTATAGGATATATAAAAAGCTTAGGATTTAATATTAAAGAAGGAAAGCACATTTATGATAAAATAGGCTATCTTGCAGGTAAAGATACTGATAGAGCTAAAGATCTAATGGATATGTTTGAGGACAAAGAGGTTGACATGATTTTATGCGTGAGGGGAGGATATGGATCGATGCGCATCCTTCCTCTTATAGATTTTGAAACTATAAAACAAAATCCTAAAATATTTGCCGGCTTTAGCGACATAACAACCCTATTAAATAACATATGGTCGAAATGCGGATTAATAACTTTTCATTCGCCTATGTGTAACTCTAATCTATCAGATAAAGATACGCTAGATAGCTTCTTAAAGACTCTTATGTTTGGAAATGAACCTTACACTATTAATAATCCTAGTAATATGCCTATTAAGTGTTTTTCACCTGAGCCTATAATATCTGGTCAATTAGTAGGTGGTAATCTATCTCTATTATGTAGTACTATTGGTAGTAAGTTTGAAGTTAATACTAAAGATAAACTTTTATTTATCGAAGATGTCGGTGAAGATCCATACAAAATTGACAGGATGTTAACTCAGCTTATATTATGTGGAAAACTAGATAAATGTAAGGGTATTGTTCTTGGACAATTTACTAATTGTGAGCTTCCCCATTATGAAAGAAGTTTAACCTTAGATCAAGTAATAGAAGATAGAATTCTAAGTCTTAAAAAGCCAACTTTAACTAATATTCAATCTGGTCATTCATATCCTAAACTTACCTTACCGATCGGAGCTAAAATTAAAATAAATTTCGTGGAACAAAAAATCGAAGTTTTACAACCTGTTGTATCATAAATAAAAAAACACCTCAAAGTGAGGTGTTTTTTTTGGAGGCGCCACCCAGATTTGAACTGGGGAATAAAGGTTTTGCAGACCTCTGCCTTACCACTTGGCTATAGCGCCATAAAACCTTGCGTCGTTCAACGCTCTTATATAATATCATTTATATAGCAGTTTGTCAATAAATTTTATTGCCTACATTGTATTATGTTTTATCGTGCACATTATGTTAATTTTACCCAATATTGCTTTATGGAGATATACCATAATGGTATAATACCTTATAAGAGGTGATATCATGGTAAATGAAGAATTAAAATCAGCTATAGAGTCTAGTAATAATATTGTATTTTTTGGTGGAGCAGGTGTATCTACAGAATCATCTATTCCAGACTTTAGATCTGAAGCAGGTCTATATAAGACAAAGGATAATTTCTCTTATCCACCAGAAGTAATGCTAAGTCACTCATTTTTCATATCACATACAGAGGACTTCTTTGATTTTTATAGAAAGAAAATGATCTATGATGAGGCCAAACCTAATGCTGCTCATTATGCATTATCTAAACTAGAAGAGTTAGGCAAACTAAGTGCAGTAATAACCCAAAATATTGACGGACTTCATCAAATGGCAGGCTCTAAAAATGTACTTGAATTGCATGGATCTATTCACAGAAACTACTGTATGAAATGTGGCAAATCTTTTAATCTAGAATATATAATTAATAGCCAGACTACAGTACCTATATGCGATGCTTGTAATAGTATAGTAAAGCCAGACGTAGTGCTCTATGAAGAAAACCTGAATATGGATATTCTAAATAAATCAGTACATTACATTAAACAAGCAGATTTACTTATAGTAGGAGGTACCTCTTTAGTTGTCTATCCAGCTGCTGGTTTAGTAGATTATTTTAAAGGTAATAAATTAGTTCTAATAAATAAATCCTCAACAGCTTATGATAACAAAGCTGACATAGTTATTAATGATAGTATTGGAAAAGTTCTTGGCAGCCTAATTTAGAAAAGTAAAGCCCTGTAGAATACTTTCACTGGGCTTTACTTTTATTATAAATTAAATTAAATAATACCTTAATAAAAAAGGTACTAAGCTTTGCTTAGTACCTCTAACTAACCCGGCAACGACCTACTC
>NZ_JAEEGC010000124.1 GCF_019207025.1 Clostridium thailandense
CCGGGATATATTTACATTCTTCCAGCACGATAAATACTTTTGACAAGTCTAAAGCCCATATTTTTAAAAAAGCTAAGAATCTTTGATAACTCGCTGTGCTCAAACAATCAAATCTTCTAAGCTTTTTCAAAAATATGAGCTAAGACTTGTAGCAAAAGTATTTAAATGTGTCTTCCAGAATGTAAATATATCCCTGCGTATAAGTTAAGTGTCTGGTGCGGTTATCTATATAGTGCAGCAGCCCTTTTAACTTTATATGAAATCTGCGAAGCCTTCTCCTACAACCTCGTTAACTTCGTTAACAGTGATGAAAGCTTTTCCATCAATATTTTTTATATACTCTTTTAAATTCAAAAATTGCTTATTGCTTATAACAGTAGTTATTACTTCTCTTTCGTTGTTATTATATGCACCTTTAGCATAATATATTGTAGCACTTCTCTCTAGAGTATCAACTATATAATCTTTTATTTGTTCGCCAGCATTACTTATTATAGCTACTTGCTTATAGGTATTTAGACTTTTTATCACATTATCTATAAGAGTTGAATTTGCTATAACACCAAGTATAGCGTACAATCCTTTATCTATTCCAAAAGTAATTGAAGCTGCTATTGTAACTGTAACATCAGCAATCAGGATAGATCTTCCAATACTAATTTTAAAATATTTATTTATTATTTTAGCAATAATATCTGTTCCACCAGTAGATGCATTTTGATTAAACACAATAGCCATTCCTACACCACATATTAGAACACCAAATATGAGTTGTATTAACATATCGTTACTTAAGGGGCGAATGTTAGGAAAAAGCCTTTCCAATAACAAAATCATTCCTGAGATAGAAAAACTACAAAATACTGTTTTCCCTCCAAATACAGGACCAATTACTAAAATTCCAGTTGTGAATAACACTAATTCCATAGCCATCATAAGCGCTCCAATTGGCATGCTTGGAAAAATACTATTTATAATTATAGCAGCACCGCTTATTCCACCAGCAGCGATATGACTTGGAGCTAGAAAAAAGTAAGTGCCAATGGCTACCAGCAATGAACCTATTAAAATTATAAAGAAACTTTTAAAATTTATTTTCATTACTAACCCCCCCATATTTTAATATATTGTCAAAAAAGAGCACATAAATCCAAGTAAATAAAATTTCTCAGATTTATATGCTCTCATTACACACATAAAAATACACTTCTGTGTGAATGTCTTTTCGCGTTAGATAATATACCTAGGTAAATTTTAACACAAAAACATCTTATTATCAACCATAGAAGTATTTATTTTAATAAACTATTGACAAAATTTGAATAATGTAATAAATTAAAAGTGAGTAATCACTCATTATCATTATAGTAATTTGGAGGTAACAAATGAATTCAGAAAATAAGGATTTGTTAGAAAAGCTTTTAGAAATTGAAAAGTTTTCAGAAGATATGCCAGAGAAACAATGGAAAATATTGGATGCAGCGATAAAGATTTTTGCAGCTAAAGGATTTGATGGGAGTAGAACAAGTGATATTGCAAAAGAAGCAGAGGTAGCAGAGGGGACAATATTTAGATATTATAAAACGAAAAAGGATTTACTGATGGGCTTATTAGTTCCATTAGCTACAAAGTTTTTTAGACCAATGCTTTTGAGGTCTGTGGAGAAGATTGCAGAGAATAAAGATGAGAAATCTATTGATGAAGTACTTAATGCAATTCTTAATGATAGAGTTAATTTAATTAAGAAAAACCTACCTTTAATTAAAGCAGTATTTATGGAGGCAGCTTACAATGAAGATGTACTGAAAGTTCTACAAAAGGATCTGCTACCTAAAGTAATATCTTTTATAGATAGTTTCGCTGAGACCAATATAGAAAATAATAATTTTAGAGAAATTGAGTCTAGATTGATAACGAGAACGCTTATGAGTTTGCTAGTAGGATATATTATGCTTTCTAATGTATACCCAGAATTTTTTAAAGGTGAAAATGATGAAGACGAAATAAAAAAAATTGTAGACGTATTTCTATATGGAGTTAGCAATGATCCGTTAAATATTGAAAAAGATAATTAAATAAGGGGAGTGAGAGTATTGGAGAAGAAGAAGATAAGAGCAATAGGTATTCTTATTACTTTAGCAGTAGTTGCATCTGGTGGGTATATCTTTAAGTCTATTAAAGACAATCAGAAAGATGAATTTGTGTATTATGGGACAGCGGAGGCAGACAAAATAAATATATCAGCTGAAATTGGTGGAAAGATAAAAGAAATAAAATCAAATGAGGGTAGTAAAATAAAAGCAGGTACTTTAGTTGCAGTTATTGATTCAGATGAAAATTCCATAAAGCTTCAAGATTCAGAACTAACAATAAAAAATGCAGAAAATGAATTGGGAAAAATACAAGATGGAAATAGAGCAGAAGAAATAAGAGCTCAAGAAGCATTAGTTAAACAAGCACAGGCTTTAGTAAATCAAGGAGAAGAGTCAGTAAAAGTTGCTCAAAATAATATTGACTCTGCACAAACTAATTTTGA
Organism: Clostridium thailandense; assembly: GCF_019207025.1. Lineage (GTDB taxonomy): Bacteria > Bacillota > Clostridia > Clostridiales > Clostridiaceae > Clostridium_AM > Clostridium_AM thailandense. The sequence continues at coordinate 2,537 of NZ_JAEEGC010000124.1, forward strand.
TTACAAGAAAAAAATATATGATGATGCAGCAGCATTATACGAAAAAGGAGCAGATACAAAATATAAAATGGATACCGCAAAAAACGAAGTTGATAACACTTCAAACACTCTTAATAATGCTAAAGCTACATTAGAAAGTAACAAGGATCAGGTAAACAATTATAGTGCACAACTGGAAGCAGCTACTGAAAAACTAAATCTTTTAGTAAATGGAGCCACAGAAAGAGATAAAACTACAGCTCAGTATCAAGTAGACAAGGCTAAAAATGCTTATGATCTAAATAAAAGTCAATTAGATAAAAGTAACATAATATCGGCTAATGATGGAACTATAGAAACAATTAATTTTAAGAAGGGTGAATATGTATCTCCAGGAGCTGCTGTGGCCACGTTGTTAGATACGAATAACATATGGGTAAAGGTTTATGTACCGGAAAATGCGCTTTCTCATATAAAGTTAGATAAGGATGTAACTGTTCAAAGTGATTTTATGAAGGGCAAGACTATAAAAGGAAAGATTATATATATATCACCAGAAGCAGAATTTACTCCAATGAATATAGTTACTAAAAAAGATAGAACAAAACTTGTATACGAAGTAAAAGTGAAGATTTTAGATAACATTGATGCAATAAAATCAGGAATGCTTTTAGATGTAAATTTGAAATAACGGAGGATTATTATGGAATATGCTATTTCTATAAAAAATCTTACAAAGAGGTTTGGAAATTTTACGGCTGTAGATGATTTATCTTTTGATATACCTAAAGGCAAAATATTTGGATTTCTAGGTCCTAATGGCTCAGGTAAATCTACAACTATAAGAATGATTTGTGGAGTTTTAAAACCAACAGCTGGAGAAGGAAAGGTTTTAGGTTACGATCTTGTAAAAGAATCAGAAAAAATAAAACAAAATATAGGATACATGTCTCAAAAGTTTAGTTTATATGAAGATTTAACAGTAGAAGAAAACTTGGATTTTTATGGAAATATATATATGATATCAAAAGAAAAGTTAGAAGAAAGAAAAAGAGAACTAATTCAAATGGCCAATTTGACAGGAAAGGAAAAAAGTTTAGCAGGCACTCTATCAGGTGGATGGAAACAAAGATTAGCATTAGGTTGTTCTCTTATTCATGAGCCTAGTCTTTTGATATTAGATGAGCCGACAGCAGGAGTGGACCCTGTGTCGAGAAGGGAATTCTGGAGTACCATAACCAATCTTGTTAAGCAAGGAATAACAGTGCTAGTAACAACTCACTACATGGATGAGGCTTCAATTTGCGACATTATAGGTTTTATCTATAATAGTAAACTTATCACAATTAGTACTCCGGATAACTTATATAATGAACATGGAATAAACAACTTAGAAGATATTTTTATAAACTATGTTAAGAAGTTTTCAAATAGAGAGGTCATATCATCTTTTGATGATTTAAAATTAACAAAGCAGAAAAGAGGCGATGAGTAGTGCGGTGGAAGAGGCTAATGACTATAACCAAAAAAGAATTTATTCACATAAAAAGAGACAAAGCTAGTCTTATAATAGCCTTAATGATGCCAATAATGATGCTTTTATTGTTTGGATTTGCCGTTAACACTGATATAAATAATGTAGATTTAGTAGTATATGATGGGAGTAGAACTGCAGATAGTCGTGAACTTATAGGAAAATTTACAAATTCTTATTATTTTACTCTTTATGGAGAAGTGAATTCACCAAAGGATGTGGAAGAGTATATATCTTTAGGAAAGGTTAAGGTGGGACTTGTCATACCTCCAGATTATGCAAAAGATTTAAGAAGAAATAGTACAACAGAAATACAAGTATTGGTTGATGGTTCAGACCCAACTATAGCCAAAACAGCTATGTCATATTCCTTACTGATTGGAAACAACTATTCTTTAAAATTAAAAGAAGTTCAATCTAAAAAAGCGGGACTAGATAATCATCAAACTTCAGGAATTAATTTGAAATCATTCGTATTATATAATCCAACACTTGAAAGCAGTAAATTTAATGTTCCAGGTGTTATTGGATTAATTCTTCAGAATATAACAGTGATTTTGACCTCCTTTGCTATGGTTAGGGAAAGAGAAAAGGGAACTATAGAACAACTCATAATGACTCCGGTTAGCCCTTTTGAGCTTATAGTCGGTAAACTTATTCCATATACTGTGATAGGATTCTTTGATATGTTAATGACATTGCTATTAGGGAATATAATATTTGGAGTAACAATAAAAGGAAGTATAGCATTACTTATTTTACTAGGAACGCTATTTTTGATATGTTCTTTAGCCATGGGAATGCTTATATCTACTGTAGCAAAAACGCAGCTTCAAGCAATGCAAGCATCAATTGCACTTCTTTTACCAAGTGTGCTTCTTTCGGGTTTTATGTTTCCAAGAGAGGCAATGCCTAAGGTCGTATATTATATAGGAAGTATTTTACCCATGACCTATTTTCTAGAAATATTAAGAGGAATAATTGTAAAAGGGGTTGGAATAACCTATTTAATAAGTCCAATTATTTCTTTGCTAATTTTAATCTTTATAATTGTGGGAATTACTATGAAGAAATTTAGTAAGACACTAGACTAATTTTATAATTCTACAAAAAAATAGACTTATTTCTATAATGAGTATATCATTCAGAAGTAAATCTATCTTACTTTTAAAGTATTTTCACAACTTCAACTTCATAATCTCCATCTGGTGAAGTTACAACTTTTCTTTGGCCTATTTTAGACTTATATAATGCTTCACCAAGAGGAGATTCAATGCTTATTTTCATATTTCTAGCATCTGCTTCAACAGAACTAACCAATGTAACTTCCTCGGTTTCATCTATATCGCAAAACTTTACTAAAGCAGTTTTATTAATACCAAACACATCAGCTTCGTCAGAATCTTCAATTATTGTTGCATTTTTTAATGTTTCCTCTAATTCCATTATTCTTGTTTCGGTCATAGATTGATCTTCTTTAGCAGCACTATAATCTGCATTTTCACTAAGATCTCCTTGTGCACGAGCAGACTTTAAGGCAGCTTTAATTTCTACTCTCTTAACGGTTTTTAAATATTCAAGTTCTTCCTCAAGTTTTTTCTTTCCAGCTTCTGTTAGTTTTGCATTACGCATGAAAAAATCACCCACTATCTAAATTTATTAATACAGTATAATTGGTCATAACAACGCGTTACTCCCTTATTCTATTATAATATCACAGTTCCAATATTACAAGAAAATAGAATCATTTAAATATTTGACAGAATTGTGTGATTTTAAATGTCAATATAAAGTGGATGTTTGTATTGAACTAGTATCTAAAAATTTACTATATTTCAATACAAACACTCACTTCAAAAGTGTATTCAAAATTACTATTAAGTAACTAAAAGGAATGTTTTTCCTTACTGATTTTAATACATTATACATAGGGGAAAAGAGCAAATGCTATAGACCATTTAGAAACTGCCTTTCAACATGGTTTGAACCCATTATCTGCAGAGTGCAATGTTATAATTGCAGATGGTTTAAAAGGTACAAAGAGACATAAATAAACTGCGAACATTGTAAAACTACAAAAATAGGTATTGGTACTAAAAATTACGATTTACTTGTTATAAAATAAAAAATAATTATAATTTCGATTGTAAGTATAAAAGCTAAGATGGCAAATAATTTTTGGAAGTTTGACATTAAAATCACCCCTATCATATTTTATGTGGCAGGGGTGTATAAAATATTATTTTTTTAATTTATTTTTAGTTTTTTTCTTTTTTTGAATTGAGTATCCAAACTTGCCTAAGGGCTTATTGAAAAGCGGAAAGTATTCGCCATGTGAATAACATATTAGGTTAGCCTTTTCTAAATGAATTTTACCCTTCTCGTCTATTAAGTCCTCTTCTACATGAATAGATACAACTTCAGCTAAAAAGAGATCATGACTTCCAAGTGGAGTTATACTTTTAAGTTTACATTCCATATTTACAGGGCATTGTTTTATTCCAGGAGCACCAACCTTTTCGCTGTCTTCTAAAACTATATTACACTGTTTTATTTTATCCATGGTTTTGCCAGACTTTACACCACAAAAATCTACTATTTTAACTAAATCCTTGGAAGGCAGGTTAACTACGAATTCTTTTGTTTCTTTTATATAATCATATGATAGCCTTTCCGGACGTATAGCTACGGTTATCATAGGAGGTCTAGTACAAGCAGTTCCAATCCATCCAACCGTAAAAACATTTATTTTTCCTTCTTTGTTCTTAGAGGTTATAAGTACTGCTGGAACTGGATTTAGCATAGCACTTCCTTTAAATGATACTTTAGACATTAAATTTCTTCCCTTCTTATTAAACTTTCTAGGTTCATTCTCTATATAGATGATATAATGACTTATATTATATCAAAGAATTTTATTAAATGTTAGAATAAAAATAAATGTTTGGCATAAGTGACGTAAATGGAATTTTAAGGTATAATATGATTATTATGTATTTAAGGGGTGATTTTATGGTTGAAAATGAAAAGTCGACTATTGTTTTAATAGTTCAGGGTACATATAGGCTATTTTGTTATTTTAATATATCACCTAGGACAGCAAAAGAATTTGACGATATATATGGTGAGAGTTCCTGGAAAAGTTCTAAGTTTATTATTAAGGTTTATTCTGTAGAAAATGGTACGTCAAAAGAGTTAAAATCAATTTCTATAGAGAATCTCACAAATGGCTGTTATATAGATATGGATAGAGGAGACCAAGACGTATTTGTGGAGCTTAAAAGAAAGCTTGATGATAACAAATTTGAAACTATTGCAGTATCGAATACAGTAAACACTCCAAGAAATTATGAATCAGCAGATACAGGATTGTATTTTGTAAATGTATCAGAAAGCTTTCAATCAAATCTTTCCACTGCAAATAATATTGATAATAATAGAGGAACTAAACCATATCCATTTATGAACAAAGAAAAAGAATATATCAAGTATCCTAAAATAACAATTGTTTCAGGTTATTACCAAAATGATTTTTTTACTGAGCATTTTGAAAAACTAAAAAGTAAATGTGACATAAGTTCTTCAAAGGTAAGGTAGTACGGAGGCTCAAAATATATGAATCAAGGATATGTTTCGATTATACTTCACAGCCATATGCCTTTTGTAAGACATCCAGAAGTGGATGATTCTTTAGAGGAAAGATGGCTTTTTGAGGCTATAAGTGAATGTTATTTGCCATTAATAAATGTTTACGACAATCTTATAAAAGATGATATAAACTTTAAAATTACTATGTCTATAACGCCAACACTTATGTCTATGTTAGAAGATAGTTATTTACAAAATAGATATTTAGAGTATTTAGAGAAATCAATAGATTTATCAGAAAAAGAAAAATCAAGGACTAAAAATGATAAGGCATTAAATAAGTTAGCATATTTTTATAATGAAAGATTTAATAATTTAATGTCTACATATAAAAATTATGATTATAATTTGATGAATGCTTTTAGAAAGTTTGATGATTTAGGAAAGTTAGAGCTAATTACTTCAGCCGCTACTCATGGACTTTTACCTTTACTTATGGCGAATCCAGAAACTGTTATAGCACAACTTGCAACGGGAATTCAATCGTATATAGATTCAATAGGACATGTTCCAAAAGGAATATGGTTACCAGAATGCGCATATACATATTCATTAGACCGAATTTTAAAAGATCTAGGAATAGAGTATTTTATATCAGAAAGTACAGCTGTACTTAATGCATCACCAAAGCCTAGATATGGAACATATGCTCCAATAGCTACGCCTAATGGAGTATGCACCTTTGGAAGAGATATAGAGGCATCTCATCAGGTTTGGAGTAATTTTACGGGATATCCAGGAGATCCTTCTTATAGGGAATTTTATAGAGATATAGGATTTGAACTTCCCATGGAATATATTAAACCATATATTAATAAAGGTGGAATAAGGTTAGATACAGGAGTTAAATACTATAAAATTACAGAAAAAACCGACAATAAAGAGTATTATAACAGAAGAAATGCAATGGAAAAAGTTAATGAACATGCCAAGCATTTTGTATCTTCTAGACATAATCAAATTAGCTGCATATATAAAAACATGGAACAGCCTCCTATAATAGTATGCCCATATGACACTGAATTATTTGGACATTGGTGGTTTGAGGGGCCAGAGTTCATAGATAATGTTATAAGAAGATCAGCTGAAGAACGGGTAAATTATGAGATAATCACACCATCTCAATATTTAGGAAAATATCCAATGATCCAATGCAGCAATCCTTGTCCATCAAGCTGGGGCGAAAATGGAGATTATTCGGTTTGGATGAATCCTTCAAATGATTGGGTATATAAAGAGATTCATGGATGTGCAGAAAATATGAAAAGACTTGCTAGGATTTATGATGATCCAAATGATCTTCAAAAAAGAGCATTAAATCAGGCGGCTAGAGAATTGATGCTTGCAGAAGCCTCTGATTGGACTTTTATGATAAAAAACAATACTACTGACCAATATGCTGTTGAGAGAGTAAAAAAACATGTTGAGAGATTTAATAAATTATATGAAGATATAACTAAAGATACTTTAGAGTCTATTTTTATCTCAAAGTTAGAAGAATTAGATAATATATTTAAAAATATAAACTATAAAGTTTATAAGAAAGATGTCTATTAAAAGAAGAAACCTGCAAAATTGTGGGTTTCTTCCTTTTCAATGATAAACATTTATGTAAAAAACTTCGTAATGAGGGTTGAAAAATACTCAAATCACTTTTCATATTTGAGTTTAAATAGCTCTATAGGTAATCCCTCACTTATAGATATCTGTTCTAAGTTAAAATAACTTGGATATTCTTTTACTAGGTCATCTGATATTAGCAATTCAGATGCAAACTTATTGGCTTCATTTTCATATTTATTTAGATTAAAAAAGGTATATTTTTTCAAAAAAGTACGATTTAATTTAGGGTGAAGAATTGCATGACCAAGCTCGTGGGCGCATACAACTCTTTGCATCAAATATGAAAGAGAGGAATTAATATAGATAAGCTTAACTCTTTTTTCATATTGATATAAGCCGTTAACTTCTTCATGCAAAGGCCAATATACAACCTTAATTTTTAACAGCTTCGCTAATTCAAAAGGGTCATCAGTTTTAAATTTTTTTATTAGTTTATCTACTTTTTCTTTTATATAGTTTTTCAATTTAACTCCCCCATATAATATAACCATTATCCCATTGTCTTTATTTAGTATCCTCTTTTCTATACTTTTTAGGTGTATACTTCTTATTAATTAGTTTTGCTTGCCGCATGCCAAATTCCAGTGCATCTACAATACTTTGTAAAGCATCCGGTGACACTGGTTCTCCAGACAGCATAAGGCCTTCTTGACCTTCCATAAGTTCAGTTTTTATTTGATTCAATCTTTTTTCTATATCTTTTTCATCTTTTCTAGATAGAGTGGCTTCGTTTTTACTTTCATCCAGTAAATAAGAAGTTGAGGTATTAAGCGCCTTAGCAATGCTATCTAATCTTTCTAAAGAAGGATGACTTCTTCCATTTTCAATATCACTCAAAAAGGAAACTGATATATTTGCTTTTTCTGATAAGTCTTTTAAAGTTAATTCGCTTTTTTTCCTAAGAATTTTTATTCTTTCACCCACATTATTAATAGACATACTTATCACCTTTCCCAATTTGTTATTATTTAAATTCGATAATAACGTATTAATTGTATTATACTACTGGTTAAATAAGGAGTAAATACTTAAAAATCCACTTTTTACGTAAAAATGAGCAAAATAGAGGTAATTTAAAACAAACTTGTGTTTTTTTACGTAAATAAAGAAAAATCAAACTGTAATAAATTTCGTTATTTACGTATAATTAAGGGAGTTAAATAAGTAATACAGGGGGATGATAAGAATGAAAAGTAATAAAGAACAGGATTTGTATAAAAAAACTGATGGGCTGCTTTTAAATTACAAAATAATTAAAGCAGAAATTAATAATTTGGAATTAGAAATAGAAGAAATTAAATCAGAGTATGATGGCGTTAAAGCTGCAGTGTATGAAGAACGAACTGGAAAAACTAATGCATTTAATAGCTCTGTTGAAAATGAAATATTAAAGAAAGAGAAAATTATAAATGAACTATTGAAAGAGAAAAGAAGTAAAGAGAGGTTAATAAGTAAAATAGACAATGCTTTAACTATATTAGAAGAGGAAGAAATAAAGATTATTAAACTAAGATATTTTGAAAAAATGGGATGGAGCAAAATAGGAATATTAACTAATAGAGATGGGGATTATTGTGGACGAATTAAGAGGAAAGCTGTGGATAAAATATCAAATATAATTTGGATAAGCAAAAAATACACAGGATAAGTCCTGAAATTGGTCGTATTTTTTCTGTAACAAGTACGGTAAAGGCATGTTAGTATTATATCATCAAATCAATTGAGACAAGGAGCTGCTAAACCATATAGACACTGGGGGCCGAAAGTAGACTTATACGCAGGTATATGTTTCCAAGCTTCAGCACGATAAAAACTTTTTATCAATCTACAGCTCAATATTTTGAAAATCTAAGAACTTCTGATAAACTCGTACCTCAAACATATCAGAAGTCCTAAGATTTTCTAAAATACTTCGCTAAGATTGATTAAAAAGTTTTTATATGTGCCTTCAGCTTTGGAAACCATATACCTGCGTATAAGTCTACTTTATGGCGTGGTTATCTATAAGTGCGGCAGCTTCTTATCTTTGATAAGGAGGTGAGAGTATGGAAGATAAAAAGGCTTTATCACCAAAGGAAAAGAATAAGGCTTTGACGAGTGTAAAAGAATTAAATAATTCAAAGGAGGAGAATTCAAGTGATATTGAAGACTTAATGAAGCACAGGCATTACAAAAGGCATAGAGGTGCATTGAGACAAATAAGTAATTAGAAGGTGATTATAATATGCTTGAGAATATAAAGTTGGTTTTAGGCATAACAGACAACTCTAAGGATGAGCTAATAAAATATTATATAAGCAGGGTAAGCCAAAGAGTTCAAAATTATTGTGGAGATACGCAGTTAAAGTCTGAGTATGAAGGAATTGTTGAAGAGCTAGTTATTAAAGATATGCAGGGAAAAAATGATATAAGATATGAGCGAATAGGTGACTATTATGTTGAATACAATGTGCATGAAGATTTACTCGCTCCATATCAATCTCAATTAAGGAAGAGTGTATAAGATGTTTAAGGCTCTTCTAAATCAAAGTCTTACTATTATTAGAACAGAAAGTATAGATACATTAAATCATATAGTAGAACAACAAGAAACAACCTATGGTCCCTATCCTTGCAGAACAGGACGCCCTATAAGTAAATTTGTACAAGCCGTGCCTCAAACTAAAATTACGCAAAATTTAAAAATGTACACTATAATAAATGCAAATATACAGGTAGGAGATATAGCTCTAATAGATGGAAATAATTATATTGTAAAGAACATTTACAAACCAGCAGGTCATCACATTGAGTGTGATTTAATATTGCACCAGGAGGCATAGTGGTTGAAGCTGAGATTTATTAATAAGTAAGAACAAAAGCTGCTTTGCATCTTTGTAGAAAGATTGACTTACTGAAATATTAAAAAAGGTGAATAGTTATGGAAGAATTAATTAAAACAATAGCAATAGACCTAGTAAAGGAATTTAATTACTATATTTATTTGCAAGATGTAGGAGAAGGCTTTAAAAGACCTTCTTTTTTTATTCAGCATGTTTCAACAAAACAAGTTGATATAAACAGAAGAAAATATAACAACAATATTTTAATAAAAATAATATACTTTGCACCATTAAGCAAGCATCAAGTACCTATGAAATTAGATCAATTAACTGCTTTAGAAAAGCTGAAGAAGATATTTTTAAACATGTGTATAAAGGCAGGGGATGATTGGGTACGCATTAGTGATATGGTTGTAAATTATACAGAAGATAAAGATATATTTTTACAGCTGACTTTAGATAAAGAAGAATGTAGAGAAGATATATTCAATAATGAAAATAATCTTGAAACTATGAAAAATATTTATATGAGGGAGAGTGGAATTTAATGAAATTACCAAGTATTAATATCATATTTAAAGAAGCAGGTCTAACTGCTGTAAAACGTGGAGAACGTGGGGGTGTTGTCTTAATACTAAAAGATACAATAGGATCTGGAGTTAATAATCCAATAACTATATATAGTTCAGCAGATATACCAGATAGTTTAAGTGACACAAGTAAAGAACAAATTAATTTAGCGCTTATAGGTTATGAAAATACTCCTAAAAAAGTTTTAGCCTATATAAATTCAGCAACTGATTATAAGGATGCTCAAAAGTATCTTGAAACTGTTAAGTGGGATTATATTGCAGTGCCAGATATTGCTGATGCAGATATTGCTGCCTTTGCAACCTGGATTAAGGGCCTTAGAGATAACAAGGATATAAAGGTTAAAGCTGTTTTACCTAATTGTGCTAGTGACCATGAAGGAATAATTAATTTTGCTGTACAAAATATAAAAACTCAAAATAAAACATATTCAACTAAGGAGTACTGCAGCAGAATATCAGGTTTACTTGCAGGTACTCCATTAAATATAAGTGCTACTTATGCGCCTTTAGCAGAAGTATTAGACTGTGATCATATGACAAAGGATGAGTGTAATACTGCTATAGATTCTGGTAAGTTCATACTTATAAATGATGGAAGCAAAGTTAAAGTTGGAAGAGCGATAAACTCTCTTGTAACTACTACTAAAGATAAAGGCGAAGATTTCAAAAAGATAAAGATAATTGATATTATGGATCAAATTCATGATGATATAAAGAAGGTTGCTGATGATAACTATATCGGGAAGGTAAGCAATTCCTATGATAACAAGTGCTTATTAACAACTTCTATCGGAGGATATTTTGAAGAATTAGAGTTGGAAGAATTATTGGATAAGGATAAAAATAAGGTAAGTATTGATTTAGATGGTCAAAAAGCCTATCTAGAAAGTATAGGTGTTGACACCAGCAGTATGAAAGAAATAGATATTAAAGAGGCAAATACTAAAGATAAAGTGTTTTTAGCTGCAAACATTAAAATTCTAGATGCTATTGAAGATATAAGCTTTAATGTTTCTATATAGACATAAGCAGCTTATGTTTTTTCATTTTACTAAATTTAAAAATATTTTATATTACGGAGGTATATATTTATGTATAATGCAGAAAAAACTATAATTGGAACTTGGGGAGAACTATGGATTGATGAAGAATTAATCTCAGAGTGCACTGGCTTGCAAGCGAAAGCTACACTTCAAAAAGTGGACATACCTATGTGCGGAAGATTAAGTAAGGCCTATAAGGTATCAGGTTGGGAAGGAAAAGGAACTGTTACTTTGAATAAGGTAAGCAGTAGAATGGCTAAATTAATTGGCGATAACTTAAGACATGGAAAGCAGACAGTATGTACTATAATGTCTAAATTAGCAGATCCTACAGCAGATGGAGTTGAAAGAGTATGTTTAAAAGGTGTTAAATTTGATGATCTTACTTTAGCAGACTGGTCAGCAAATAAAGCAGCAGTTGAAAGCTTACCTTTTACTTTTGAAGATTTTGAATATATAGATATGATATAGACCCCCACGACCGACACTTAACTTATCCTCCGGAAGATGTTGCAAAACTTCAGCACGATAAAAATTTTTAATTATTCTAAAGCTCAGTATTTTGAAAATCTAAGAAACTTTTATAAACTCTCTCAAACAAATAAAAGCCTCTAAGATTTTCTAAAATACTTCGCTAAGAATAATAAAAAAATTTTTATATGTGCCTTCAGTTTTGGCAACATCTCCCTGCGTATAAGTTAAGTGTCTGGTGTAGGGATCTATAGGAGGGTGTGATAAAGTCCATTTTACACACAAAAATATGGAAAAGAAAAGGTCCAATGCATTGATATTTAAGGATTTATCTAATGTAAAATTTTATTTAATCACACCTTCCTATATAAACAAAAAATATAAGCTTATTGGAGGAAATTAGGATGAATAAGACAATAGATTTATTATTGAAAAATGATGTGAGTAAACTAAAAAGACCAAGTAAGGATATAGAAATAACCAGATTATCAGAATTATATGGACAACCATTTGTGGTTACATGTCAGGCACTTACACCTGGTGAGTTTAATGAACTTCAGGAGAGTATCTCTATTAATGTAGAGGGAAATATTGAACTGGACAATAATATACAGGTGTTAACGATATTAAAGGGAGTAAAAGATCCGGATTTTAAGAGCAAGGAGCTTATGGAGCACTTTGGAGTGTCTACGCCAAAGGATTTAGTTCAAAAGATATTTTTAAGCGGAGAAATATCAAGCATATACACCACAATAACTGATCTTTCAGGTTTTGGTAAGGACTCTGTAAAAGAAATAAAAAACTTATAAACACAGATGGTCTTGTACAAATGATGTATTATTATTGGAAAGAAAAAGGTATGAGACCCTCTGTGTTTTATAATATGCCTATAGGTGAAAGAATGGTAGTACAGGTTTTTTATGAACATGAGATAGAGGAAAAAAATAAAAGCAGGCAGGAAATGAAAAATTCTGAAACTCCTATTTTTCCTGTGGTGGTGGTTTAAATGATTTTAGGGATGCTGCACTTATAGTGAAGCACGGCCGAAAATATACTTATCCTCCGGGAGATGTTCCCAAGCTTCAGCACTATAAAAACTTTTTATCAATCTATAGCTCAGTATTTAAGCAGATGTCCAAAATCTTTGATTTTGTGATAGTCGCTTACTCATCTGACGTAAGGAAGAGGAGTTTCATTAAAGTCTAAGAAATATTGATAAACTCGTGCCTCAAACATGTCAAAGGTACTAAGATTTTCTAAAACACTTCACTAAGATTGATTAAAAAGTTTTTATATGTGCCTTCAGCTTTGGGAACATCTTCCTGCGTATAAGTATATTTTCTTGTGTAGTTCTTTAAGTGCAGCAGCACCTTTCAAGCATATAAGAAGGAAGGGCGGTGAAAATATGATTAATGATGAGTTTAAAGCACAGATGATGAAAGATTTAAAGTACGTTTCTGATTTTCAAAAGCAAATTGAAACAGCAGCTCAAAGGATAAATAAATCACAGATAGATTCAAATTTGATAAAAAAGAGCAAAAAAGAATTAGATGAAATAAAGAAAACGGTACAAGAAGTAGAGAAAATGGGTAGATATATCAGATTTAATATACAGATGGGAGTAGAGCTTGTAAGAGAAACTAAACCTGTAGAAGTTACATTAAGAGTAAAAAATTCAATAAAAGAACAAATAAAAGAAGACTTTGAAGGTGTAAAAAAAGCTCTTAAATTTAATGAAGCAAGCAAGGCAATTCATAATACTATAAAAGCTGCAAAACAATCTATAGAAAACATGTCAGATAAATTTAAAAGCAGTAAGGCATTTAAATTAATTAATAAACCTATAGAATATACAATAAAAGCAAAAAAAATGATAGAAAAAGTTAAGATTTATGCCTTAAATAATGATAATGTTCTAAAGAGAATAGCAGAAACAAAAAAAGCAGTAAATGAATTAAAAAAGAATGTTGCTATAACTATAGCAGCTAAAAATGCAGCAAAAGAAAGCATAAATGATTTAAAGAAAAATTTAAAGGATATTGGAAGTAAACCATTTAATGCAATTATTAAAGCTAAGGATCAAACTAAAGGTGTTATAGATGGCATAAGAAAGAATATTAAATCCTTAAAAAAGTTAGCATTTGGGAGCACAAGTAAAAAAATCTTTAATTCTACTATAGGAGAGGCCATGAAAATAGAAGATAGATTTACATCATCAGAAAATAAATCTAATACTGCAACTGGTCAGATAAAAAATATAAAGAAAAGTTTTGCTGGACTAGGTGCTAATTTTGTAGGGGTAAAAGATAATGGGCAAATTGAAGCAGGAGAGGTTTTTGACACATTTAAAAAACAATTATCAAAGGTAGTACCTTTATTAGATGCACTTAAGAAAAGTGATGCTTTTAAAGTAATTAAAAAAGATTTAAGCAATGTAGTATCAGGTGCCGGTAATAAGTTCAGTACTTTTATAGAAAATTTAATGAAAAATCCAAATAAACTTAAACAACAATTTGATAAATTATGGTCAAGCTTTAAATCGGGAATATCTGCTATAGTTAAACTTGGATCAGCAGTTGTAAGTCTAGTAGTTAAACTTAAACCTCTATTTGATATGATAGCCAAGCACCCTAAAACAGTAATAGGGCTATTTACAGCATTTAAGATTGGTATACCGATAATCTCATCAATTGTGACGGCTTTCATAAAATTTAAAGAAATTAAAAAAGATATTGGATTGTTAAATACATCAATCAAAGCTTTTACAAGCGGAGCAACAAGTAGTTTTCTAAGTTTGTTTAAAGTTATGACGAAAAGTTCTGTAACTCTCATTATTTTAGCTATTATAGCTGTAGTTGTTATTTTATATAAAGCATGGACCGAAAATTGGGGGGGAATAAGAGAAAAAACACACGAAGTAATAGAATTTGTAAAAAAGAAAATAGAAAGTGTTAAAGAAACCTTTGAAAATGTAAAAAAGCAAGCTAGTGATTTTGTTGAAGAAACAAAGGTATATTGGCAAGGGCTAATTGAGTTTTTTAGACATCCGATTCAAGGAACTATCAACTTAATAAAGACAATCAGTGGAGGCTCTGGAGGTAAAGTTATAGGTGATAAAATTGAAGGAAAAGCACTTGGAACAACCTATTTTAGCGGAGGGTGGACATGGATAGGAGAACAAGGTCCAGAACTTATGAAGCTTCCAGGAGGAACTCAGATAGTAGACAATAGAAAATCTCAAGCTATGGCAGGCAGTTCTTTAAGCATAGCAAAATTAGCAGATACCATAGTTGTCAGAGAAGATGCAGATATAGATAGAATAACATATGCACTAGCTAAAAAGTTAACTAATGTAGGATTTAATTGTGCGTAGGAGGTGTGAATAAGTGGAATTTTGGTTAATACAAGATGAAAAAAATTTTCGATTTCCAGTGCTACCTTCAGAATTTAATATACCTAATGAAATAAATGTAGATACTTTTAATGTAGAAAATTTCGGAGAAATAAGCTTTATAGGCAAGAGTAAACTTTCTAATATATCTATCAGCAGTTTTTTTCCTAATGAAAAATATAACTTTTGCCAGTATTCGAATTTTCCAAAGCCTTATGAATGTGTGAAGTTAATAAA
Organism: Clostridium thailandense; assembly: GCF_019207025.1. GTDB lineage: Bacteria > Bacillota > Clostridia > Clostridiales > Clostridiaceae > Clostridium_AM > Clostridium_AM thailandense. Next base: position 17,878 of record NZ_JAEEGC010000124.1, read on the forward strand.
AGATTGGCAGCAAAGTGGTAAACCAATAAGGTTTATAATTACTGAAGCAGATGCAATACAGGGTGTTAGAGATGTAAATATGCTGTGTATTATAGAAAGCTTTATTTATGGAGAAAAATATGGAGATAGAGATGTCTACTTTACATTGGAACTTAGGGAATACAGAATTGTAGAGGAGGGTCAAGGTGTTAACTATTAAAGCCTTTTATGATAATAAAGCTTTGCAGGATATAACCCATATGTGTAAGAGTATACAAATAAGTGGCGATGTTAGTCAGGTAGCGAGAAAATTGGATATAACGATGGCATATCCAATTACAGACAGTAATCAGCCTAGGTTTCAAGTAGGTACAGGAACTTTAGTAACAGTATTTGAGGATAACAAAGAAATATATAGAGGATTTGTTCAAGATAGGGAAATAAATTCTGGTAATCAAGAGGTTGTATTTACAGCATACGATTATTTAATTTATTTACTGAAGTCCAAGGTAACCTATAATTTTTCTGACATCAATTCAGAGTATGCTGTAGAAAAGATATGTTCGGACTTAGGACTAAAATATAATTGGATACCCCAAACAGGAATTAAAATCAATAGATTAATTCAAAATATGTCAGCCTATGAGGCAATTATGGAGATCTACACACAAGTAAGTAAAATAGATGGACAAAGATATTATCCTTATGCTGATTATGACATGTTATCAGTAATGGGAAAAGGAAAGCTAGTTGATGATATAGTTCTAAGTTCATTAACCAATATCAATGCCACCTCATATAAAGATACAACAAGCAACATGGTCAATAAGATTATTGTTTATGATGAAAATAATTATTGGGTTGGGGAAGTTGCTAATGCTGCAGATGTAAAATACTATGGAGTGTTTCAAGATATTTACCAAAAAGAAGAGGATAAAGACTGGAGAACTGTTGCAAATAATATGCTTCATGGCAGGGATATTGAAATTAATGTAACTGCATTAGGCAATTATAGATGTAAAACTGGATGGGCTGTAAGAGTAAAAATACCTTATGTTGATATTTTAGCTGATACTGTAATGTATATAGATACAGACACACATACATGGAATGTTGCAACTGGTATGCACACTATGGATTTAAAATTAAATTTAAATAATGTTATGGATTTAAAGGAGGATTAGAGTGGAAGATAGTTATTCAAAGTTGATAAATATTATTAAACAACATGGCGCTGCCTATAACCCTCCCAGCATTGATATAGGTGTTGTTATAAGCAATAGCCCTCTAACTATAAAAATAGGAGATCTGCAATTGACAAAGAATAACTTGCTAATTGCAGATTTTTTATTGCCAAATTATAAAAGAAAAATGAGTATACCACAGGTAAGTGCTAGTGGAAGCACTTCAAATGGACAAATAACATCTGTAGCTATTCCAGATGGAGAATTAAGTTTGACAGATGGATTAAAAGAAAATGATATAGTAGCCTGTTTAGCTACAGAGGATAGACAAAGGTATATAGTTTTATGCAGGGTGGTGAAGGTATGATTTTCCCACAGTTAAATATAAATGTTGATAATGTTATAGATCAAATCACAGAAGAAAGCAAAAAGACTGTTCCTAAAGAATATGCTTGGGATTTTGAAAACAATGATTTTTTATTAAGGGATGGTAAGTTTGTGATAGTTGAAGGAATAGAAGCCTTAAGGGTATGGATATGGAAGGCACTTCAGACAGTAAGAATGAAATATAGCATTTACAGCGATAAATATGGCCATGATTTAGACAGTATCGTGGGTAAGGGCTTTAGTAAAGCTTTAATAGAAACTGAAGCTAAAAGACTTACATGGGAGTGTTTAAGGGCAAATTCCCATATTTTAAGGCTTGAGAATTTTTCAATAGCTTTAAACAAGGATATGCTGAATATTAATTTTACTGCAATAACTGATTTAGGGGAGGTGAGTGTAAGTGTATAGTGAAGATTATAAAATCATTTTGAATAGAATGTTAAACAATGTTTCAAATGACATAGATAAAACAGAGGGGTTCTTGGTTCAGGATGCTCTTTCTCCTGCTTCAATGGAGTTTTCCAATGCTTATTCAAAATTGGATGAAGTGCTTAACAAAGTTTTTGCACATACAGCAGCTAAAAATGGCTTTAGTGAAGAGCTTGAAAAAAGATGTGAAGAGTTTGGAATAACTAGAAAACCAGGGACACCTTCCGTTGGACAAGTAAGCTTTACTGGCAATGAAAATACAGCTATACCAATTGGAACGATAGTTCAAACCTCTGGTGGACTACAATATTATACAACTGACAATGGAACTATCCAGGGAGGAAATGCTGCAGTTAACATTCAAGCTTTAAAGGTTGGAAACGCCTATAATGTCCCAGCGAATACAATAAATAAATTGCCTGTTCAAATAGTAGGGATAACTGGAGTAACAAATACAGAACCAACTACCGGAGGAACAGAGATAGAAAGCAATGAGGAGTTATTAAACAGACTATTGTTACAGGTACAAAAACCAGCAACCAGTGGTAATATTAATCACTATAAAATATGGGCTACAGAGGTAAATGGTGTAGGAGATGCAATAGTAATTCCAACATGGAATGGATCGGGAACTGTTAAGGTAATTATTTTAGATAGCAATAAGCATTCACCTTCTCAAAAGCTTATAGATGAAGTTACAGCACACATAGAAGAAGAAAGACCTATAGGAGCTGAAGTTACAATAGCAGGAGCAGTAGAAATTCCTATAGATATTTCAGTTACCCTTCAGCTTGAAAGCGGAGCAGATATTAATTCAGTAAGAGAAGAAATAGAAAAAGGAATATCAAATTATTTGAATGGAATTGCATTTAAAAGTTCCCTGGTGAGATATACAAGAATTGAGAATGTACTATTAGATATATCAAGAATAGTAGATTATTCTAATCTGAAGGTTAACGATGATTTTTTAAATATAGAAATTCCACAGGGAAACGTTGCAAGTTTAGGGATGGTGACAGTAAATGCAGCTTAAAGGTTATGTACCATCTTATTTATTAGAAAGTAAGATTTTCAATATTAATTATGAAGTTCAACAAAAAGAAATAGATTTTTATAGTGAAAGTATAAAAGATCTAGTGGATCAATGCTTTGTAGATGCAGCAACCTGGGGCTTAAAGTTTTGGGAAGAATTTTTAGGAATAACAGTTGACGAGAACAAAGCTTTAGATTATAGAAGAAGTACCATAAAAGCAAAGCTTAGAGGAACAGGAACAATAACAGTAAAATTAATAAAAAATGTGGCTGAAAGTTTTAGTAATGGAGAGGTAGAAATTACTGAAAATATTCAGCCTTTTACTTTTGAAGTTAAATTTGTAGGTTCAAGAGGTATTCCTCCTAATTTAGAGGATTTAAAAAGTGCAATAAATGAAATAAAACCAGCTCATTTATCTGTTCAGTATAAATTTACTTATACAGTTTGGAAGGAAGTAAAAAACTTAACTTGGGGTCAGGCTAAGAATGATAGCTGGAATAATTTAAAAGTAAGGAAGGTGATATAAAGTGGCGGATTCAACTATTAATTTAGGGCTTGTAAAACCCTCTGATAATGAAATTGCAGACATACAAGTGATAAATAAAAATATGGATAAGATAGATACTGTGGTAATAGCAAAGTTACTTGAAGCCAAAGGATATACGGATGATAAAATAGCTCAATTAATTAATTCATCACCAGAGGCTATGGACACTCTTAAAGAATTAGCAGATGCAATGGGAGATGATCCTAATTTTAGAACTACTATTCTAAACATGCTTTCAAGTAAGGCAAACAGCTCAGATTTGACGAGTTTGTTGCAGGATTATATTACGCATAAGGCAGATAATGCGTCAGAAAGCAAAGCAAGTCATATGCAAATTGCTACACAGGCAGAGGTTACAAATGGAACTGGAGCAACTAAAGCAGTATCACCGGCTTATTTAAAAACAGAACTAAATAAAAAATTAAATATTACTGATTATAATCCTCATGACCCTGACAATGGAAGATACCAATCTGATTTTGGGTTTGAGAATGCTGTTTATGATTCAATTAATAGCTTATCTAATAATCAGTTCAGCCTATTTTCTGACAATCCTGTAACTACTAAACAAAAGGCAGGTAATGGTAATACACAACTACTTAGAGGGATTGGAAGTGAATGTTGGGGACAAAGATTACCTTCGTCGATTGTGTCTTCAATAAAGAGTATAAATTATGTAGAATTGGAGTTAACAGGAACCATATATGATTCATCACTCCCAATAACAATGGAAATATATAATGTGACAAAAAGTACTTTATTGGCAACAGTAACAAACTCTACTCCATTAGCCACGGGATATATAAGATTTACTTTAAGTACACCTATTAGGCTCACTAGCACTGATACTATAGATATAAGATTCAGAATTGTAAGTGGAATTTCAGGCACAGCAGTATGCAATTTGAATGGTTCTGGTAGTAATGATGGTTTATTAGGGTATGCAATAACGAGTTCAAATACATGGGGTACAATTACAGAACAAAGTAGTTATACATTATCAATCAAGATTAATACAGGTGGAAATTCAATACTAAGTGGTACAGTAACAAAAACTTATACCCCTTCAGACTTGAAAAGATGGGGTAATGCAAAATGGACACAAACTACTGTGGCAAGTGGTAGTAGTATTGTATGTGATGTGTTGCCATTAAATAGTCAACCAAATGCTATACCTGCAATGATAAGTAATACTGCTCCTAGTGGTATTGCAAGTGCTAGTTCAATATATAATTCTACTTATGACGCATATCATGCTTTTGATGGGACTGTTTCAGGTACAAGTTTTTGGGTAACTACAAGTTTAACAGGGTGGTTAAGATATCAATTTGCTTTATCTAAAAAAATAATAAAATATTCCATCCAAAATCAATATGTGGCTAGAGCACCAAAAAATTGGACTTTTCAAGGAAGCAATGATGGCTCTACATGGACAACATTAGACACACAGACAAATATAAGTTGGTCTAGTGATAGTGCTGAGTTAACTTTTAATATTAATAACTCAAGTTCTTATACTTATTATCAGATTAATATTACTGCTAATAACGGTGATAGTAGTTATCTTTCAGTTCAAAAGTTTAAAATATATGAAGCTGAAATTAAACTTAAATCCAACGTAACATCGATAGCAGATTTAAGCGATATAGACATAACACAGTATCAAAGTTTAAATGTTAAATGGACTTTAACAAGAGTAAATACAACAGATACAAGTCCTACTGTAGGTAATCCTAGTGTCACATGGGAAGGGAAGTTAGGTGATGATGGTGGACTTATAAAGATAATGAAAGATATCACTATTCCATCCGACACATCACAATTAGATATAAATGTCCCAACTGGATACACTTATTACAAAGTATTAATTGAAAATCTTAGGACAGATCAAACATCAGCCGGACAATTATATGTAAGATTTAATAACGATACAGGAGCGAACTATAATGGAGGAGCTAATCAAATCCAAAGTAGTGCATCTGCTGTTGCTCTAAGTACAGATGCAGTTGGTTCTTCATTTTTACTAGATGTAGTAAATATATTATCTTCAAATCCTAAAATAGTATATTTAACTGGCGGAAAACCTTCATTAACTGCTATATCAAATTATACAGAGTATTGGGGTAATACATCTGCAAATATATCAACTATAAGTTTATTAATGTCAACTGGTAAATTAAAAGCAGGTGCTACTATAAAAGTATGGGGGTGTAAGTAATGGCAGATAAATTAATAGTAAGCATAGATGGAATAATAGTAGAAGGAAACTTTACAGAAGAAGAAAAAGAAGCTATAGAGCAACAAAAACAAAATGAATTATTAAATCCTCAAATTATAGTTGAACCTGTAGATGCCGAAAAGGTAGCTATGGCAGAAGCTATAATAGATTTAGAAGCACGTTTAAGTGTTTTAGAAAATAAATAGAAAGAAGGAATGTAAAAATGAAACAATATTTAATAGTATCTTATGCTTATTTAGTAAAGGTTGGAGTTTGGGATTTAGATATTACAGAAGGTTCTACGAAGAAAGTAGTTCCAGAATCTTATAGAGCTGCAGTAGCAGAATACTTAGCTAATCAAGAAGTTGCAACAACTGTGACACAATAGAAAACAATTATGAAATAAAATACATAATATTTTATTTTTTGAGCTACTTTTTGAAGAGTTTCGTATATATAATCAAGATAAGATTTTAGAGGGAGGTATTAACTATGTCAAAGGAAAATGAAAAATTAACGAAAGCAGAACTCCAAGATGAGCAGTTAGATACTGTATTAGGAGGTGCTGGTACTTTAAAGTATGCTGGTAATACCTACATTTGCAGCAATGAAACAGCTACATCAGAAGATTTTCGTAAGTGTAGTAGTGAAAATATGTGTAAAAACCATATATGCCCTGGTTACGTCTATGATAATAATCACAGACGTATTGAAGGTTTAACCCAATGTAATTGTTGTATTTATTACTCTGTCAATTAGAAAGCCAACAATATGAAATCAAGGCGTCTAAAAGAAGTTTGAGAATTTGAAAAAAATAACAAGTCCATATGCTAGTTTATTTTGGACTTGTTATTTTCTTTCAAATGCCTAAACTTGTTTTTATCAGCATATTTATCATATGCGGTATATTTAATAATTTTTCCATCAGTTTCATACTCTACAAGTTTGTTATGGAATAGAAGTTCACAAGTAACCATATTTTCTAAGGCTTTTTTACCGCTTGGTGTAAAAATATCCATCACTAATACTTGTAAATGTAAAATAAGTTCGTAACAGAAAGATTTTACGTATGTATTTATACTTGTTAATATAGATTAATGTGTATTGATAAGTATAAAAATGACAAATAAATTTTAAAAATGTATAATCATCCTTAATATGGGGTGTTTATATATGGGAGAAAAATTTGAACGCATTAATATTACTCTTCCGCCAGATGTATTGGCAGAATTCAAAAAGTATGGAGAGAGGAAAGGTGTTATGATCTCACCGTTTGTTGCTGCAAAGATGAAAGAGTTCATTGCAGAGGAAAAGGCTATAGAAAAATTAAAAAATGAAAACAAGCTTTAAGGCACTCGAAAGGGTGTCTTTTATGCTTAAAATTGTTGCAGGAAATTAATTAATTCCGCCGAATATTCTGTTAGAGAAGCAAATCATAATAAAGAGGTGGAATATAAAAGATGGACAATTTGTTAAGCAATGTAACATTTTGCAATACTTTTGATAGTAGAAGAAACAAAATAGCATTTTTAATTGACACAGATGTACTATCAGATATAGCAAAAAATAACGAGAGTAAAAAAGTTTTTGATGAATTACTAAGCAAAGAGATTGTTTTATTTTATTCGTTACCGAGCTTACTAGAATTAGGTTTTGGTGCTGATGATAGAGTAGTAGAAGAAGAATTTAGATTTTGTATAGAATTACAAAATAAAGTTCACGAAGCTGATTCTATATTAAATATTCAAAATCTAGGTTCTAGTTCAGGTGATGTTTATGCTAATATTTTATTACAAACGTCATATCATAAAATCAAAGGTAAACTTATAAACATATCACCAGGTTATTTAAATTGGATGGGAGCAAAGCAAACTCTTATTGAATATATGAAGGATAGAAACACAAAGTCTAAAAATATAAAGAGATTTCAGATTGATGCACTAATAAACCATCATGCATGGAACGCGACAGCTTTTATTTGGACAAATAACATGAAGGATCACTTAATTTTGAATTATTTTATGATGAAGTATAGTTCTAAAACTGAATTGAATGTTAATACTGACAAATATATTGCTAAAAAATTTTCACCAGTATTCAATACAGAAATACTATTGAAGGTTTTAAAAGGTGATACTATCAATATGTATGACGAAATGAAAAAATATACTAATGATGAAGATGTAATAAGAGTACTTAACATAGCAAAAAATTTATAGTATGACTTTATTTAAAGTTAGTTTGCTCATGTCGTGGGTTCGATTCCCACACTCCCGACATTAACTTTCATTGCAATATATACTATGCAACAAATTGGAGAATCAGGAATTAAAGCGTGTATCAGTAACTTAATTGGTTCTCTGAAGGGTAAATATGAAAGGAAGTGGTTTGTTATGAATATTATATTCACAACTATAGCTCTATATGTAGCTTGTCGGGAGTTAACTCAGAGGTAGAGTATGTTGATAAAGTAATCAGCACATAGGGCTGAATTCAAAAATTAAAGCACTTGATAAGAGTGCTTTTTTATATGTTTAAAATTATGTCACATAAGTAACTATTAATCAATATAGGTGTAAACCTAGCTGTATCAATGATTACAGGTGTACATACAAATGGTTAGAAAGATAATGTGTATTAATGTGCAATAGTATGCACTAATAGATAACAATAAGATAAAATATCCCAAAAGGTATATAATCATCCTATGGGGTGATTATTTTGGCCGTAGTAAGAAGGCAAAATATAACTATAGATCTTACAGTATTTGAAGAATTTTGCAAATATGTAGGATCAAAAGGAATTAAGATATCTACATGGATTACTGCAAAAATGAAGGAGTTTGTAGAAGATGAAAAAGCTCTGGAAGAATTAAAGAAAAAATAGAGAAGGGGGATATTTTTATTATGACAAATTATGAAGTAAAAAAAGAGACTCTAAGGGCTACGCAACCATTTTGTATAATTAAGAATGGGAAACCTTTAAGGTTAACTAAAAAGCCTAAAGGACATTTAATCAAGGACATAAATAAAAAATTATATAAAGTAGATGATGAGCTAGAAGGAGAATTTGATTTATCTAATTTTAAAGAAAAGTTTAAGCAACTCTACCCAGAGGCATATGATGTATATGAAGGCGACAGAGGCAAGAAGTTTGATGAATGGATATTAAATGTAATTTTTACATTAAAGGAATGTCCAATATATACGATATTTATAAAAGTTAATTAAATTAATTGAAAGAAAGAAGGCTAATAAAATGGGATTAGCAATAGAAAATAAATATAATTATTCAACCAATGCTAGTACTAAAAAAAATAATTCAGTAACAGAACAACAAGAATTTTCAAATATATTAACAGAGAAAAAAAGCAGTTCTAATCTTAATAAAGGTACAATAAAGTTTGTGATGGAAAATGGCATGGCAGAAGCAGCATATGTAGATGGAATTAAGATGGACCTTTCGGATATGTTTTTAACAGATAAAAGCCAACTAAAAGGAGAGATAAATAGAAAATATAATAAAACTGATGCAGAAAAATTGGAAGAAATATTTGGATTACAAGATCAATAAAAAAGAAGGTACAGTAAAAATAATTACAAGGATATATAATCATTTTTGAGATGGCTATTTTGGCAAAAATGAAAGAGTTTTTTTGCTGTATAATAATCGTTGATATGATAATTGTATGTCAGTAGTGAGATGAATAACATACCTCTTATGTAAAAAAATAAAAAATATTTGAAAAATTTTGATTATTAGGAAGGAATTCTGTAATTAATAACGAATATTATATAAAATAAAATGTTAAGAGGTGAGTTTATTATGATATTAAAATGGGATGACCAATTAGCAACAGGAGTATCTGACATTGATAATCAGCATAAGGAGCTTTTTAACCGTATGAATAATTTGTTAATTACTATGAGAGAAGGTAATGGAAAAAATGAAGCTATCAAAACTTTAAATTTTCTTGAAGAATATGTAATAAAACATTTTAATGAGGAAGAAGAACTTCAAAGAAAAAATAACTATCCTAAATATACTGTACAGCATTCAGAACACGAACAATTTAAGAATGAACTCCAAGAATTACGAAATGTTTTTGAAACTACAGGAGTATCAGCAATATTTGTAATTAATATGCAACAAAAAATGTCCAAATGGTGGAGAAATCATATAAGAGAATTAGATAAAGATTTAGGAAAATTTTTGATAGAAAAAAGCAAATAGATATGATTTAGAGCCTAATAGGGCTCTTTTTTTATACTTAAAATTGATCCGCTTTTAATAACAAATTTATAGGGGGAGATGACTTGGAAAACAAAATATTAGATTTAGCTATGCAGCAAGGAATATGGGCAGTGCTTTTTGTAGCACTGCTTTTTTTTGTATTAAACGAAAACTCTAAAAGAGAAGCAAAGTATCAAGAGATAATATCAAAGTTAACAGATAAATTTCAACGTATAGAAGAAGGACTAGATTGTATTAAAGAAGATGTAAAAGAAGTTAAAGATAAAATATTTAAATAAGTATTATCACTTTTAAATTAAATAACATAATTTAAGGTAGGAGGTGTTTCTTTATGAGTAGTTATGCAATAGATCCCGGTCACGGATGTTATCCAGATACAGGAGCAGAAGGCTATTTAAATGAGCAAAATTGTGCTTTAGATATAGCAGAGAGGGTTATAGCTAAACTTCAAACACTAGGTTGTGAAGCGTGGAATGTAAGACCTTCAAGTGCTTCAAGTATTACAAATTCGCTTCAGCAAAGGTGTGATGGTGCAGCTAATGCTGATTATTTAGTTTCTATCCATCTAAATGCAGGTGGAGGAAAAGGTAGTGAAGTTTTTGCTATGAGCAATGCAGGTAATGCTCTAGCTTCTAGTGTATTAAGTAGACTTGTAGCCTTAGGTTTTGTGAATCGTGGAGTAAAGGACGGCAGCAGTTTATATGTGATAAAGCATAGTAAGCCTGCAGCTATATTAATAGAGGTATGTTTTGTAGATACTCAAAGTGATGCAAATTTATATAATAAATTAGGAACTGATGCTATTGCAGCAGCTATAGTTGAAGGACTTACAGGAAAAAGAGCATCTAGCAATACAAGTTCTGATTTTATAAAATCTGTACAGCATGATTTACAAAAGGTTAGCTGCTTGGAAAGTGGTGAATCCAATGCTACTGGTATAGTTGATGCTAAGACTAAAGCTGCTATAAAACGATTTAGAAGTATTGTAGGACTACCTGATGGTGATACTGTAGACGTTCAACTTACCAATGCCCTAAATAATATAACAAAGCAGATAATAATAGGGAAGGATTGGCCGAAAAATCCTATAGCAACTAAATTTATTCAATGGTGGCTGGGAGTATCTAAGACAGGAAACTTTGATGATACAACAGAGAAGAAGGTTAAGGAATGGCAAAAATCTGCCAAAGTATATGCAGATCCAGATGGGGTAATTAGAAAAGAAAGTTGGGACAAGATTTTAAAATAGAATATCTATAGAAAATTAATAGGAGGATAAGTTATATGGAAAACCAAGTAATGAGTATTTTTGTACAGGCAGTTTTATCAATTCTAGGAGTACTAGTTTCTTATTTGACTACTGTTGCTGTTTCATATTTAAACAAAAAGAAAGAAGCTCTCATAAAACAAATGGGAGCAGAGCAATATAATGCAACTTACAATATTGCAAAAGGTATATATTTTGCTGTTGAACAACAATTTAAACTTAGTTCTCAATCGGGAAAACAAAAGGCTGAAGAATTTAATAAACTTCTTTTAAGCAAAATTCCTGGACTTACTCAAGAAGAAATTGATCATTTTAGAGAAGCGATTGTAGGAGAAATAAACTCTCAATTAAACAAAACAAATTTAATAGATCCTGCAAAGTAAGTTGATTTAACCCAATATCAAATAAATAGTGACAATAATTAATATCAAGTAGTATAGAAGAAATGATAGTACAGCCTCGGGGAAATCCGAGGTTTTTATTTATGAGTTTTAATCTTTTTATTTCTTTATAGATAAATTATAATATAATGTATTAATGATGTTATATTTAAGGAGATTAATTATATGTTTGATACAAAGCAAAAAGTCTTACCAAATGGAATAAGACTAATCACAATAAAGAAGGATACTCAAGTTACTTCAATACATGCAGGAATAAAAATAGGAGCAATTTTTGAAAGCCCATCAGAAAAAGGCATATCTCATTTTATTGAACATATGCTTTTTAAGGGCACCAAGACTAGAAACAATGAAAAATTAAATTTTGATTTGGAAGCTTTAGGAGGAGAATACAATGCATACACCGACAACGATTGTACTGTATACAGTATTACAGCTTTAAGCGAAGAATTAGAAAAATCATTAGAATTATTATCTGATATGTTGAGAGAATCAATATTTCCAGAGGAGGAAATAGATAAAGAAAGAGATGTTATACTAGCAGAGATTAGGACAAGTAAAGATGATATCGAAGATTATAGTTTTAAAAAGATAAATGAGATGGCCTTTGATAAAAGTCCTTTAAAATATGAGACGATAGGTGATGAGAAAACTGTCAATAAAATAAATAAGGCAAAATTAGTTAAGTTTTATGATAAATATTATGTTCCTAATAATTGTGTTATTTCTATAGTGTCGCCTTATGAACATGAATATATATATGAATTAGTTTGGAAGTACTTTAAAGAATGGATATGGAAGGAATTTAAAAGAAAAAAAGTTATAATTGAAAATAATATACCAGGATTAAAGATTTCTTATAAGAAGGATATTGAACAAAGCACAGTTATATATCTATTTACATTTTATGATATAACAAAAGAAGAAGAGCTTGCGTTAAGAATATTAAATCATAAATTTGGAGAGAGCGCCAATTCAATATTATTTAGAAAGCTTAGAGAAGAAAAAGGACTTGCATATGATGTTTATACAGATCTAGATTTAACAACTAACGTGAAAACGCTATATATATATACTGCTGTTAGTAATGAAAATGTTGATGAAACTATTGAAACTATAGACAACTGTATTGAAGAAATCAAAAATGAAAAGATTATTTTTGACGATAATACTATAATGCTTATGAAAAAAGTTTTAAAAACGGCTGTAGCATTTACTCTTGAGGATTCTACAGATATAGGAAACTATGTACTGCATCAAGCTATTGATGAAGATGATATATTTAAGTTTATAGATGATATGAAGAAGCTAGAGAATATAAAAAAGGATGATATATATAAGGTGGCTAGACTTGTTTTCAAAAATCCTGCAGTACACATATTGAAAAGTGAGGATACTAGAGAAGAACAATAGTATTGGCTAGGGGAGTTTTAAATGAAAAATATTATTACCAAAATTGAAGTTCAAAAAAGAAATAAAGAGAGAGTAAATATATATATAAATAATGAATTTTCTTTTGCATGCAGTGCAGAGCTTGTATATATCCACAGCCTTTCAAAAGATAAGGTTGTGGATGTGAATAGTTTAGCAGAAATAGTTGAAGAAGATAATTATATTAAATGTAAGAATACTTCACTAAAAATGATTGAAAAGTCTTACAAAACGGAGAAACAGATTATTGATAAGTTAGTTCAAAAGGAATATCAGGATAAAATTATAAAAAGAACTATAGAATTTTTAAAACAATATAATTTTATTGATGATAAAAAATATGCACAAATGTATATAAAAGACAAGATAAGTGCTCAGGGTAAAAACAAAACTAAATATGCATTAATTAATAAAGGAATAAATGAAGAGATAATAAACGAGGAACTAAAACATATAGATGATGCAATAGAGGAAAGTTCAGCAATGAAGCTAGCAGAAAAAAAATATAATATATTACTTAAAAGTGAAAAAGATCCCAGAAATATTAATAAAAAATTAAGAGAATATCTAGCTAGAAAAGGTTATAATTTAGATATAATACAGAAGGTTTCAAACAGTATTGTAAAGTTGGATTTTTGTAACTATTTTGAGGAAAATAGTTACAAAGAAGTAAAAAATGACATAGACGAATTGTATGAGCTGGCAGAAAAGAGATATAAGATTTTAGTTAAGTCTGAGGGTGACAGTAGAAAACTTTATAAAAAGCTGGGAGATTATCTTTTGAGAAGGGGGTATTCTTGGAGCAGTATAAAATCTGTATTGAAAAATATTATAGAAGGTTCTGATGAGTGATAAAGGTATTTTGAAGTAAGTTTAAATGTGTTTTTCGAAGTAAAAGGTTGTCTAATGAATGAGAGGTGATTATTGTGATGAATACGAAGATTAATCCTATAACTCTTATGTTAATACTGATATTTTTATATCCTCTCTTAAAAGGTTTTTTATTTAAGTTTTCTTCTAACAATTTAAAAGCTGGAATAGATGATATAAATAGAAATATTTCTTTTGTATTTTCTTTAGTTCTAGGTGTTTATTATGGCAGAAAAATATTTTTACAGCATGACACGGGAATTTATAATCAGATATATAAATCTATACCTGATAGCATTCTTCAATATATAGAAAACAATAATTTTGTAATTTATGCAGTGGCAATACCTCTATTTATTCTTATATTTTATAAAGTTATTAAACTGATTTTTGACCTTATGAGTTATGCAACACTTCATCCTATATTAGATAGTTTAGAGAGGTTTTTAAGTTCAAAAAGCAATCTTTTCAAGAGAATAGCAGGCATGTTGGTTCAGTTTCCTAAGGCTGTATGCTATGTATTAATAGTAACCTTTGTACTAAATATAGCCTCTATATTTGGTGTTAATAATAGCCTTAATGAACATTTAGAAGGATCAAAAGCATATAAAACTATATGTAAAGAGATAGTTATACCAATTACAAATTCAAATATAGCTAAACAATTACCAGGTATAATAAATAATTCTTTTAAAATTGTAATAAAAGAGTCTGAACCAAAGGAAACTGCACAAGGTAAAAACATAAACAAAAGCAGAACGATAGTTTATTACAATGGGGTCACCTTAGAACAAGGTGTAAAATCTGATTCACAGATAGATAAGACTGCTAAGGAACTTACAGCTAAAGAAAGTTCGACAAAAGGTAAAGCAAAAATACTATATAATTGGATAGGAAACAATATTAGTTATGACCATGATAAAGCCAACAAGGTCTTAAACAATGATTTTAATGTACAATCTGGTGCTGTACCTACTTTTAATACAGGCAAAGGAATTTGTTTTGATTATTCCTGCCTATATGTTGCAATGGCTAGGGCTAATGGCATTAAAGTAAGATTAATAACAGGAGAGGGCTTTAATGGTGTGAGTTGGGTGAGTCATGCATGGAATCAAGTATATATATCAGAAGAAGGAAAATGGATTAATGTTGATACAACTTTCTATAAAGGAGGAAATTATTTTAATAGCAAAAGATTCGAACTTGACCATAAAGGAGCACAGATAGCTGGTGAGTGGTAAAAAAGTTTCCAATTTAATATGTTTTTTTTATAAAAAGCAGTATAATATTGTTGACAAGAATATGGGAGATGATGAGTTATGGAGAAATATGAAAACCGAATTAGAAAGAACAAACAAAGAAAAAGGAGAAATGCCATTCTTTCAGTATTTTCTTTATTGTTACTTTTTTCTTTTGGCTTCTTTATTGGTGGAAAGATGTCACATAAGAAAAGTAATGTTGTAGTGAGCGCAGCAAATAACAACCAGAAAGAACAAGAGAAAAAGGCGACAGATGAAAATATGAATAGTAGAGAAAGTAAAGTAAATACTGATAATAAAAGTAGTGATGGAAAAGGCTTTGATCCATATAAATCAGACGGTAAAAAAGTTGCGTATTTAACTTTTGATGATGGTCCTTCTGCAAATAATACACCTAAAATATTAGATATATTAAAAAGCAATAATATTAAAGCAACTTTTTTTGTTATTGGACAATGTGCTGAACAGAATAGTGAGCTGTTAAAAAGAGAAAATGAAGAAGGACATACTATTGGAAATCATACTTATTCTCACAATATGAAGTATGTATATTCAAGTCCAGATAATTTTATTAACGATTTGGAAAAAGGAGACAAGGTTATTAAATCTATAATAGGCAGCGATTATAACTTAAAACTTATTAGGTTTCCAGGAGGGTCTTTTGGAACAAAACTAGCACCTTATAGAGAAGCATCTATAAAGGCTGGTTATCACTATGTAGATTGGAATGACCTAACTGGAGATGCTGAGCACAATAATGTTCCTGTAAATAGTTTACTTAATGAGCTGAAAAAATATACTACTCAGGAGCATGTGGTAATATTAATGCATGATGCACCGGCAAAGACAACGACAGTACAAGCACTTCCTCAGGTGATAGAATACTTGAAATCCAAAGGATATACCTTTGAAACATTGAAATAAAAAATACAGCTTGAAGATAATTTCAAGCTGTATTTTATTCTTATTTTTTAGATAAGTAGTTCTTTATTATTATATTTATTGCTTTTTCACAATCGGAATCATCGTTATTTAAGCTCCATGCTGTATTAAAATAAACTAATGCTTTTTTATTATTTTTGAGCATATTGTAACAATATCCAAGGTTAAAAAAGTACTTGCTCTCCCGTTTTAAATTAATAGCAGATTTCAAAAGAGGAATAGCTTTATTATATTCTTTAAGTTTTATAAAGCACACAGCAGAATTATAGAAAGAAGCTGCTTCATTCTCTTTAAATTTAATGGCTTTTTCATACATATCGAGTGCTCTTTTATAATCTTTAGCATTATAGTATTCATTAGCTTTTTGAAAGTAGCTCATTTTACTCCTCCTTAGGTTTGTGTAAAGATTAGTCTTATCATTTTAGTATCAATAAATATATATAACTTTTTCGGTAAAACATTCCATTTTAATAATAACCATATTTTATTTTTTCTATACATAAAGAAAATTACATTTTTAGTTTTTTTTCTAGAAGTTCAACTACTACATACATTAAATATGCTAATATTGCTAATATTATTATGCTGAGCATGACTGTATCTAGTTGAGCTATTTGTCCTCCAAATACTATTAAAAATCCCAATCCATCTTTGGCAACAAGGAATTCACCCATTATTACACCTACCCAAGAAAGTCCAACGTTAATTTTTAATGCTGATAGAAGGGTAGGAATAGATGCAGGAATTATTAGATGAATCAATATTTGAGATTTGGAAGCTCCAAAGGTTTTTAGCAATTTTATTTTATCTATATCAACTTCATTAAATCCATTTAGAACGGTTATTATAGTTACAACTATTGATATGAGAAGAGCTACTAAAATTATTGCAGGAGTACCATTACCAACCCAGAATATTATTATAGGAGCAAGAGCTACTTTAGGAAGAGCGTTAAGTACAACAATATATGGATCGAGCACCTTTGAAACAAAGTCTGACCACCATAGAATCACTGCGATAAGTGTTCCAAAGACAGTTCCGAGGACAAATCCTAATATGGTTTCATAGCAAGTAACCCATATATGTTTGAATAGGTTTCCTTCTATATATAACTTAACAAGGCTTTTCCACATTCTTGAAGGAGTACTCGTCAGAAATGGATCAATCCATTTTAAGTCTCCAGCGATTTCCCACAAGAGGAATATTGATATTAGAATCACTATTCTAGTAATGATAATAGTTCTTTTTCGACTTTTGACATTTTTGATATATAATTCATGTTCTTTAATTTCATCAATCATTGTGAATTCAACTCCTTCCATATGTTATTAAAGTGAAGTCTAAATTTAGGGTCTTCTCTACACTCTAATGGTGAATGATGAGGAATTGAAAAATCAATATCAAAGATATTACTTATTTTCGCAGGACGCTTTGTTAGAGCAATTACCCTATTAGACATCGATATGGCTTCAGAAATATCGTGGGTGACCATAATTGCAGTTTTGCCTTCTTTCTTTATTATTTTATAAATTTCATCGCTTATATTTAACCTAGTTTGATAATCTAAAGCTGAAAATGGTTCATCTAATAGAAGTACTTCTGGATTAAGGGCAAGAGTTCTAATTAAAGCGACTTTTTGCCTCATACCACCCGAAAGTTCTGATGGATGATGTTGTTTAAAGTCCCATAAACCATATTCACTAAGAAGTGAATTGATCTTATCTTTATACTGATTTACAGGCTCATGTTTTATTTTAAGTCCAAGAAGTATGTTATCATATACTGTAAGCCATTCAAATAATTGATCTCTCTGAAACATATACCCCATTTTTGTACTTGTTGAGGTTACAAGTTCACCATCAATAAATATTTCGCCATGAGATGCTTTTAAGAGTCCAGCAATTATATTGAGAAGGGTAGATTTACCACAGCCAGAAGGGCCTACTATACTTAAGAATTCACCTTCTGATACTGTAAAAGTTACATCATCAATAGCCTTAGTAGATCCTTTTAATGAATGATAGTTCATATAAATATGATTAACGGATACTTTATCCACTATATCATCTCCTATAAAGTTTATACCATGCTTCATTATATGAATTAACATTATATAATGTTAATTACTAATCTTTAATAAAATTTAATAATTACTAAAAGAATAAGGCAAATTTATGTTATAATATTAATATATAGAAATTTATATTTTATTTTAGGCTACCAAAACAAAACTATATAATAACCGTATATTAGGGATATGGTTATTTTTTTTCTTATAAGCTATATATTTAATATTATAAGGAATATATAGATTAGAAAATTTAATTAGGCTTAGAAAAATATATAATTCCCATAAACTTATTAATTTAAAAAAAAGGTGATATGATTTATGAGAAACTTATTTCATATTGGTCTTGATGTTGGATCGACAACAGTAAAGATTGTAGTTTGTGATAGTAAAGATAGTATATTATATAGTAGATATCAGAGGCATTTTTCTGATATAAAAAGTACAATAATTAATGTTATAAAAGAGGCTTACAATTGTTTTAGAGAAGCTAATATTACAATAATGGTAACAGGCTCAGGTGGTCTATCTGTATCGAAATGGTTAAATATTTCATTTATACAAGAAGTTGTAGCTTGTACAAATACTATAAAAAGATTTACACCAAATACAGATGTGGCAATAGAATTAGGTGGAGAAGATGCCAAAATTACTTTTTTTGATGATGGAATAGACCAAAGAATGAATGGTACATGTGCTGGAGGTACAGGAGCCTTTATTGATCAAATGGCATCACTTCTCCAAACAGATGCTGAAGGACTTAATGAAATGGCAAAAAGGCACAAAGTTATTTATCCTATAGCAGCACGATGTGGAGTATTCGCTAAAACTGATATCCAGCCGCTTTTAAATGAAGGAGCAGCAAAAGAGGATATTGCAGCATCTATATTCCAGGCTGTAGTAAATCAAACGATAAGTGGACTTGCTTGTGGAAAATCTATAAAAGGTAACATAGCATTCTTAGGGGGACCTTTATACTTTTTGTCTGAACTTAGGACTAGATTTGTTGAATCTTTAAAGTTGACGGAAAAGCAAATTATATTTCCAAAAAACTCTCAACTATTTGTAGCTATTGGAGCTGCGTTATCTTCTAAAAAAGAGAACGTTGCATCTTTTCAATCATTAGTTGAAAAACTACCTGGAATTGAAAAACTAACAACAGAGGCAGTTCAAACACTTAGACCGCTTTTTAAAGATGAAAGTGAATTAAAAGAATTTAAAGAAAGACATAAAAAATACTCAGTTAAGAAAGGTAAATTAGAAGATTTTGAAGGAAATTGTTATCTGGGTATAGATGCAGGGTCCACTACTACCAAGGCGGCACTCGTTGATGGAGAGGGAAATCTACTTTACTCCTTTTATGGAAGTAATGAAGGTAGTCCGCTTAAATCTGCAGTGAGAATACTAGAAGAGTTGTATAGTAAGCTGCCTGAAAAAGCCAAGATAGTGAATTCTGCAGTTACTGGTTATGGAGAAGGGCTTATAAAAGCAGCACTTTCAATGGATATTGGAGAAGTTGAAACTGTAGCTCATTATAAGGCATCCGAGTTCTTTAATCCAGGCGTAGATTTTATCCTAGACATTGGTGGACAGGATATGAAATGTTTAAAGATAAAGGATGGAGTAATTGACAGCATAATGCTCAATGAAGCATGTTCTTCTGGATGCGGCTCCTTTATAGAAACTTTTGCAAATTCATTAAATATGAAAGTAAAAGATTTTGCAGAAGCAGCAGTATATTCTCAAAAGCCTGTAGATTTAGGTTCTAGATGTACAGTTTTTATGAACTCTAAGGTTAAGCAGTCTCAAAAAGAAGGGGCTACAGTAGGGGATATATCCGCAGGGCTTTCTTATTCAGTAATAAAAAACGCTCTTTTTAAAGTTATAAAGATAAGGGATCCTAAGGAATTAGGTAAAAGGATAATTGTGCAAGGGGGAACCTTCTATAATGACTCAGTTCTTAGAGCTTTCGAACTTATATCAGAAAGAGAAGTTGTAAGACCAGATATAGCAGGAATTATGGGAGCCTTTGGGGCCGCATTAATTGCACGGGAAAGATATAGAGAAGGAGATGAGACCAGTCTATTAGAGGCTGATAAATTAAAGGACTTTTCAACAGATGTAACAATGAAAAGGTGTGGAAAGTGCGGGAATAACTGCCTTTTGACTATAAACAGTTTTTTTGATGGCAGAGAGTTCATATCAGGAAATAGATGTGAACGAGGCGCTGGATTAGAATATAAAACAAAAGAAATACCAAATATATTTGAATATAAGTATAGAAGAATATTTGGATATGAACCGTTAAAAAAAGAAGAAGCTAAAAGAGGTTCCGTAGGGATACCTAGAGTACTTAATATATACGAAAATTATCCATTTTGGTTTACATTCTTCACTAAGTTAGGTTTTAGAGTTGAATTATCACCAAGGTCTTCTAAGGAAATATATGAGCTTGGAATAGAGACGATACCTTCTGAATCAGCTTGCTATCCCGCAAAAATAGTCCATGGGCACATAATAAGCCTTATTAATAGAGGAGTAAACTTTATTTTTTATCCATGTATTCCTTATGAACAAAAGGAGCAAGAAGAGGCAGATAACAATTATAATTGCCCTATGGTTACATCATATCCTGAAGTTATCAAAAATAATATTGATGTTTTAAGAGAAAAAAATATTAAATTTATGAATTCATTTTTACCTATAGATAATGAGGATAGGCTAATAAAGAGATTGTTTGATGAATTTAAGGCATTTGATATTTCTAGAGATGAGATTAAACAAGCAGTTAAAGCTGCCTATAATGAAGATAAAAAGGTGAAAGAAGATATAAGAAGTAAAGGTGAAGAAGTACTTCGATATCTGGAGGAAACAGGTAGAAAAGGCATAGTTTTAGCTGGAAGACCTTATCATATAGACCCGGAAATTAACCACGGAATACCAAATATAATTACATCTTACAATATGGCAGTTTTAACAGAAGACTCCATAGCGCATTTAGGAGAAGTTGAAAGACCGTTAAGGGTTGTAGACCAATGGGTATATCATTCGAGATTATATGCCGCCGCAAGCTTTGTGGCTACTCAGGAAAATCTAGAACTCATACAGCTCAATTCCTTTGGATGTGGATTAGATGCTGTAACAACAGATCAAGTACAGGAAATATTAAATTCTTATGAAAAAATATATACTAGTTTGAAGATAGATGAGGGAAGTAATTTAGGAGCTATAAAAATAAGAATTAGATCGCTAAAGGCAGCTTTAGAGGAAAGATATAATACTGGATTTAAACCAAAAAAGATATTAAGAAATTCAGAGAGAGTTATTTTTACAAAAGAAATGAAAAATACTCACACTATTTTGTGTCCACAGATGTCGCCTATACATTTTCAATTTGTGCAGGAGGCTTTCAAGGCTTCGGGATACAATTTAGAAGTCCTTCCATCTGTAGATAAAAGAGCAGTAGATGAGGGGTTAAGATATGTTAATAATGATGCCTGCTATCCATCCATAATAGTTGTTGGACAATTGATAGAGGCACTTAAATCACAAAAATATGATTTGAATAATACATCTGTATTGATAACCCAAACAGGTGGAGGATGTAGAGCAACAAATTATATAGGATTTTTAAGAAAGGCCCTTAAAGAGGCTGGTATGGCTAATATTCCAGTCATATCTTTGAATGCTGTAGGGATGGAAAAGAATCCAGGTTTTAAAATTACTCCTGGTATTTTAAATAAAGCCATTATTGGACTAGTATATGGAGATCTGCTGATGAGAGTACTTTATAAGGTTAGACCTTATGAGAAAATTCCAGGTTCAGCTAATATTTTATATGAGAAATGGATTGAAAAATGTAAGCAAAATGTTATAGATGGAAATCATAAAAAGTTTAAAGAAAACATATATGCTATAGTAGATGATTTTGATAAGTTAGAGATAAATAATGTTGAAAAGCCTAAAATTGGTGTAGTTGGTGAAATACTTGTAAAGTTTCATCCTACAGCAAACAATAATATTGTAGATATTATTGAAAAAGAAGGAGCAGAAGCAGTAGTTCCTGATCTTATAGATTTTTTTCTATATTGTGCTTATGATGCAAAGTTTAAGTATGAGTATCTCTCAGGAAATAGGAAGAATAAAATCATACGTAATACTTTTATAAAATCTATTGAGTATTATAGAAGGCATATGAAAGAAGCATTATCTAACAGCAAGAGATTTAGCCCGCCTGTAGAAATTGAAGTTCTAGCAGAAGGTGCATCGCCGATAGTATCCTTGGGGAATCAAACTGGAGAAGGATGGTTTTTAACAGCGGAGATGGTAGAACTTATAGAAAGTGGAACAAAAAACATTGTTTGTATGCAGCCTTTTGCATGTTTACCAAACCATGTAACCGGAAAAGGTATGATAAAGGAATTAAAAAGAAGGTATCCAGGAACTAATATAGCAGCTATAGATTATGATCCAGGTGCAAGTGAGGTCAACCAATTGAATAGATTAAAGCTTATGCTCTCGGTGGCATTTAAGTCTATGGAGGATGAAGCTTTAAGAATTCTGATGAAAACTAAAGAGCAAATTGCTGCAGAGGATGGCGGAAAGAAGTAAAATAAGGGTGCATAAGCACCCTTATTTTACTTCTTTAATAGCCTTTTCACCAAATGTATTATTAACTATTTTGCTAAAGGATGGTCTTTGAGGGATTAAATCAGATTTGTAAGCTTGAATTATATCCATTAGTTTATTTAAGTTTTCTTCTTTAAGAGTAGGATCAGAAGCGTAAGCATTAATGTTTCTATAATTTTTGATGACTGAAGCAATTATATCTTCATCAGTTCCAGGGAAGAAGGACTTGATGGCTTTTGTAACTTCTTCATCACTGTGTTTTTGAACCCAAAGCTGACCTTTATAAATAGCACGAGTAAATTTTTGAATGGTCTGTGGATTTTTATCCATATATGATTTAGTTGAGAAGAAACATGTATAAGGTATAGTTCCGGACTCTTTTCCAACTGAGGCTACTACATAACCTGAGTCAACTTTTTGCAGCATACTTGCACTAGGTTCAAATATAGTTGCGTAATCCCCAGTTCCACCTTTAAATGCTCCTGTTACAGCAGCAAAGGCAATATTAGTTATAACATTTATGTCTTTACCAGGCTCAAGATTATGTTTTCTAAGTACGTACTCGAAAGCCATCTCAGGAACTCCACCAGGTCTTCCGCCAATTACAGTTTTCCCTTTTAAAGATTCCCAAGTAAAATTCTTTTCTTCATGTCTTCCAACAAGAAATGATCCATCTGTTTGTGTTAATTGTGCAAATAATACAGGGTAGTCTTCTCTATTTTGATTATTAATGTATATTACCTGCTCTGGTCCGCAAAATCCTATATCAGCACTTTTACTTAGTACTTGCTGCATAGTTTTATCAGCACCTTCTCCGGTGGTTAAGTCTATTTTTAATCCTTCTTCAGTAAAGAATCCTTGACTTAGTGCTACATACATTGGAGCATAGAAAACAGAACGGGTAACTTCATTTAGTCTAACAGTAGTAACATTTTTATCAGTGGTTTTATTTCCACCACATCCATAGAAAAGTACAGAAGTGAATATAAGTATCAGTAAAGCAGAGTAAAATTTAAATTTACATTTTCTCATACAGTACCTCCATGAGAATTTTAATATTAATTTATATTATGCAATAAAAATGACATGTGTTAACTTTTTAATTGTTAAAATTATATTAGTTGTTTATATTTTACATATGTAATGCTAAAATATAAATTATTAGTTAAGTAAGATGATATTAGTTTATCAAGTGTTTTAAGAGGTTGATATAAATGGATAAGAATTTTATAAGAATCACTCCAGAGGAAGCATTAAGGAAATTTGAGGAGGAACAAAGAGGAAGCTTAAAAATATATATAGGTTATGCTCCCGGTGTAGGAAAGACCTATGCTATGTTGAATGATGCTAATAGTAGGCTTAAGAACGGTGAAGAAATAGTAATTGGTTATTTGGAATCCCACCAGAGAAAAGAAACGGAAAATCAAATAGGTAAACTTGAAATTGTACCTAGAAAGAGTGTTGAATATAATAATGTAGTTATGGAAGAAATGGACACAGATGCCATAATGGAAAGAAAACCTAATACTGTACTTATAGATGAATTAGCACATACAAATGTACCAGGATGTAAAAATAAAAAGAGATATGAAGATGTTGAAGAGATTTTAAGGCAAGGAATAAATGTAGTCTCTACATTAAATATTCAACATTTAGAAAGTCTTAATGATGTAATAAGACAAATTACAGGTGTTACAGTTAGGGAGACTATACCAGATAAAATGGTAGAAGATGCGGATGAAATAGTAGTGATAGATATTTCACCAGCAGCACTTCAAAATAGACTAAAAGGAGGATATGTATATGAAAATGAAAATATTGCCAGAGCTTTAAAAAACTTTTTTAGATTAGGTAATTTAAATGCATTGAGAGAAATTGCTCTTCGCCAAACTGCGGAAGAAGTTGATGAAGAGCTTGAAGAATATAGAAAAAAGCACGGAATTAAAGAACATTGGCATGTCATAGAAAGAGTAATGGTATGTATAAGCCCTAGCCCGACATCTAAAAAGCTCATTCGAAGAGGTGCTAGAATAGCAAAGAGATTTAAATGTGAATGGATTGTTGTTAATGTAAATAGCACAAGAATCTTTGCACCTAAAATGACTGAAAAAGATTCCGTTACGCTAGAAGGACACTTTAAGTTAGCTAGGCAATTAGGAGCAGAAGTTGTAAATATGACAGGAAAGAGTATATCAAGGGAGTTAGCTCAATTTGCAACACAGAGATATATAACACAAATTATTATTGGGCATAGTACAAGAACTAAAATACAAACTTTATTAAGAGGCTCAACAGTTACAAGACTTTTAAAGCTTACAAGAGATATAGAAGTTCATGTTATACCGAATGATTTAGAATAAATAAAACTCCAGTGCTAAAATCAGCACTGGAGTTTTTATGTGTAAGTGAATAAAAATAGAATCATTTACAGATTATCAGGCAAATATAATTTTAAATACCCTCTATTGTCTATTAAATATAAGGTTGCTTTGATTTGGAAAGTGTGAAAAATTTGAAAATGAAATTCTTGTCCCTTCTACCTGTCCATTTATGTTTTTAGTATTGAGTAAATTTGAGTATTTATTATCAAATATAAGTGCTATTTTGTTATTTTCAACTGAATAATTACCATAAAAATATTCTACGCTCTTACCCAATGCATTTACTAAAGTAAATTTATTGTTTTTCTTAAGGTTTAAAGTTATAGATGTGTTTGTTTGACAATAATACTTACTAGAATAAGGATTTGGGTGGGAATCGCTAAGTAATAAAAATACTAAAGTAGCTATTATAATTATAGATAATGTTAAACGTTTCATTTATCAATACACCTCCTCCTATCTTATTAAGTAGTTTACAATTAATAATTATAATATTTGTTGCAAATTATTTAAAAGTTCGTAAGGAAATAATTAAAATGTTATCCTTAATATTAAATGTGGTTACTGTTAAATAAATAGTTAAATCTGATATTATCTAAGTTTTTGTGATTTTTATGATAGGAAAGATATATAAATAAGAAATCGAATAATTCGAATATTAAAAATATTACGACTTGTACAAAGGAGAGAATCTTATTTTTGTTTGTTGTCAATCCAGAATACTAAGCTTAAATTAAGAGAATAGTAGAAACTACTAAGAATTAAAGTGATATTCTGTTTAAATTGTTTATAGTGAATTGGAGTTTTTTTAATTAAGATTAATACTAAATTTTAGTTTTTTCATTAATGGAAGTATAATCTGAGTATGCATTTTTATCGAATACATTAAAGTTAATATTTTGATAAATAAAGGAGGTTATCCATAATGCTGGATATTATATATGTTGCAGTACTCTTTATGAGCTTTATAGGATTGAAATTTTTTATTGAATGGTGTGATAAGCAAACTGAAAATAAGAAGGATTAGTAGGAGGAAGTAAAATGTGGGGATTAATTATAATAATTATTTTACTATTTGTGTATTTATGCTATGCACTCTTTAACCCTGAAAAATTTTAAAATACTAGTTTTTAGGAGGAAACTTCAATGGAAATATTACAAATAATAATACCATTAGTGATATTTATGCTTTTAGTAGTTCCTATGGGAAGATATCTTTATAAGGTGAGTACTAGAGAAAAAGCCTTTGGAGATGCTTTTTTTGATGCAATTGATAACTTTATTTATAAAGTTTGCAGAATAGACAAGGCTGAGGAAATGAGTTGGAAGGAATATGTGATTTCAATTATTGTGGTTAACGGAGTAATGACATTTTTAGCTTATATAATTTTGAGAACTCAGTCAATTCATTTTTTAAATCCCAATAAAGCTACTGGAATGGAACAATCACTTACTTTTAATACAGTTATAAGTTTTATGACAAATACAAATTTACAGGATTATAGTGGAGAATCAGGTTTGTCCCATCTAAGTCAAATGTTAGTTATTATATTTATGATGTTTACTTCCGCAGGCACTGGCTTTGCTGCAGCACTCGCATTTATGAGAGGAATTATTGGAAAGGAAAAGACACTAGGAAATTTCTTTGTGGATTTAACTAGGGTTATAACTAGAGTTCTTCTTCCTCTATCTGTTATCATTACTTTGCTATTGGTGGCTCAGGGGGTACCACAAACTCTTTCAGGAACTCACACTGTAGCTACAATAGAAGGTAGACTTCAGGATATAGCTTTAGGACCTGTTGCAGCACTTGAATCAATTAAACATCTAGGTACAAATGGAGGAGGTTTCTTTGGTGCTAACTCAGCCCATCCATTTGAAAACCCAACAGCTATATCAAATTTAATTGAATTGTTATCAATGATGCTTCTACCTGGAGCTATAGTTTACACTTTTGGACTGATGTTAAAAAATAAAAAACAAGGTTGGGCAATATTTGCTGCTATGGGAATATTATTTTTACTTGTACTTCCAATTTGTTATTTATCAGAAAAAGCAGGTAATCCAGCACTAGCACATATAGGGCTTAATCAGCTTATGGGTAATATGGAAGGTAAGGAAGTTAGATTTGGTATACCCCAATCTTCACTATTTACTACTGTGACTACAGCTTTTACAACAGGGACTGTAAATAACATGCATGATTCTTTAACACCGTTAGGTGGACTAGTACCATTATTTAATATGATGTTAAATGTAGTCTTTGGTGGAAAAGGCGTAGGCTTCATGAATATGATTATGTATGCGATATTAACAGTATTTTTATGTGGATTAATGGTTGGTAGAACTCCAGAATTTTTATCTAAGAAGCTTGAGGGAAGAGAAATTAAGTTAATAGCACTAGCTATTATAATACACCCGTTTTTAATACTTATGTTTTCAGCATTAGCTTTAATTGTTCCTCAAGGATTAGCTGGTATATCAAATCCTGGTTTTCATGGATTAACTCAAGTAATTTATCAGTTTACATCCTCTGCTGCAAATAATGGCTCAGGATTTGAGGGGATGGCGGATAATACAATATTCTGGAATACTACTACAGGAATTGTAATGTTTCTTGGAAGATATTTATCAATGATAATCCTTATTGCTGTAGCAGGATCTTTAGCTTCTAAGAGATCCATACCAGAAACTGCGGGTACCTTTAAAACTGATAATGCTATGTTTTCAATAACTTTAGTTGTTATTGTTTTAATAATAGGTGCGTTGACATTCTTACCAGCTATTGCATTAGGACCAATAGCAGAACACCTAACACTTATACATTAGACTTAATTGTAAGATAAGTTTTGTAAATATTTAAGAAGGAGCATTTGGTATGAGTAAGAATAATAAAAATAAATTTATTACCAAAGAAATAGTTAATGAAGCTGTAACTGAATCCTTTAAAAAGCTAAATCCTAAATATATGGCTAAAAACCCAGTTATGTTCGTAGTTGAGATAGGATTCTTTATATCATTAGTACTAACATTTTTCCCAACTATTTTTGGTGACGTAGGTAATAGCTTAAGAACCTATAATCTAATAGTTGCAATAATTCTTTTTGTTACTGTTTTATTTGCTAATTTTGCTGAGGCTGTTGCAGAAGGCCGTGGTAAAGCTCAAGCGGAAAGCTTAAAGAAAACACGTAAAGACACTATGGCTAAACTTTTAGATGACAAAGGTAATGTAAAAGTAATAAGTTCAAGTGAACTAAAAAAAGGAGATATTGTTCTCGTTGATACTGGAGATTTAATTCCTAATGACGGTGAAGTTATATCAGGTCTTGCATCAGTAGATGAATCTGCTATAACTGGAGAATCAGCGCCAGTTATGAAGGAAGCTGGAGGAGATTTTGCTTCTGTAACAGGTGGAACCAAGGTTGTAAGTGATTGGCTAAAGGTTGAAATAACAGCTACGCCTGGTGAATCTTTTCTTGACAAAATGATTGAACTAGTTGAAGGTGCATCAAGACAGAAAACTCCAAATGAAATAGCGCTTAATACAGTGCTTGTAAGTTTAACACTTATATTCCTAATAGTACTTGTATCACTTTACCCAATGGCAACATATTCCGGTGTAAAAATTCCTATATCAACGCTAATTGCATTACTTGTTTGTCTTATACCTACGACTATAGGAGGTCTTCTATCAGCTATAGGTATTGCTGGAATGGATAGAGTTACAAGATTTAATGTTATAGCAATGTCTGGTAAGGCAGTAGAAGCTTGTGGCGATGTTAACACAATGATACTTGATAAGACCGGTACCATAACTTATGGTAATAGATTGGCTGCGGAGTTTATCAAAGCCCAAGGGGTAAAGGTAGAAGAACTTATTGACTATTCTGTAATATCATCACTTAAGGATGATACCCCAGAAGGGAAGTCTATAGTAGAACTAGGCAAAAAATTAGGAAGCACTATAGAAGCATCTAAGTATGAGAATTTGGACTTTATAGAATTTACAGCTCAAACGAGGATGAGTGGAGTGGATCTGACCGATGGAAGAAAAGTGAGAAAAGGAGCTCAGGATTCAATAAAGAAATTTGTTACTGAGGCAGGTGGTAAGATTCCAGAAGATTTAGATGAAAATTTGACAAAGGTTTCAAAATTAGGCGGTACACCGTTAGTTGTATGCGTAGATAACAAGATATATGGGGTTATATATTTAAAGGATACTGTAAAACCAGGCCTTGTAGAAAGATTTGCAAGGTTAAGAGAAATGGGCATAAAAACTATAATGTGTACAGGGGATAATCCATTGACTGCAGAAACAATTGCTAGAGAAGCCGGCGTTGATGAATTTATAGCAGAAGCCAAACCAGAAGATAAAATAGAAGCTATAAAAACGGAGCAGAATGAAGGGAAAATAGTTGCTATGACAGGAGATGGAACCAATGATGCTCCAGCGCTTGCACAAGCAGATGTAGGACTAGCTATGAATAGCGGTACTACGGCAGCTAAAGAAGCAGCCAATATGGTTGATTTGGATTCAGACCCTACAAAGATATTGGAGGTTGTTGAAATTGGAAAGCAGCTTCTTATAACCAGAGGAGCCTTAACTACTTTTAGTATTGCAAATGATGTTGCCAAGTACTTTGCTATAATACCTGCTATATTTACTGTAGCAATACCTCAAATGCAGATTCTAAATGTTATGGGATTATCAACACCTTCCAGCGCAATACTTTCAGCTTTAATATTTAATGCCATAATAATTCCAGCCTTAATACCTATTGCTATGAGAGGCGTAAAGTATAAACCTATGAAATCGGAAATGCTTTTACTTAGAAATATGTTGGTATTTGGTGTTGGAGGTATGGTAGTACCGTTCATTGGTATTAAAGTAATAGACTTACTTATAACACCATTATTAAAAATGTTAAATCTAAGCTAGTATCTTAATTTTGTATAAGGATGGCTGGTAAGGAATTATCCACACCAATTCTATGCCTGCCTCCTTAATAAAATTATTTATATAAATAGATTTTATTGAAGGAGATTAAAATCATGAAAACATTAAAGAGATCAATTCTTATAAGTGTCGTATTGTTGATCTTATGTGGAGTAATATATCCTTTAGCTATGACAGGAATAAGTCAACTTGTTTTCAATAGGAAGGCTAACGGAAGTATGATAGTAGTCAATGGGAAAGAAGTTGGTTCTGAGTTAATTGGTCAAAGCTTTACGGATCCAAGGTTTTTCCATGGAAGAGTTTCAGCAGTTAACTATAATACCTATACTGAAGCAGACACTAAACCTGATAAGAGTGGTAAAATTGCATATAGTGGAGTGGCTTCTGGATCACAAAATCTTGCACCATCAAACAAAGCGTTAACGGATAGGGTACAAAAAGATATGGAGAATTTTTTAAAAACTCATCCTGGAGTAAAGAAAGAAGATATACCTACAGACTTGCTTACAAGTTCAGGTTCAGGACTTGATCCTGATATAAGTCCTGAGGCAGCCAAAATACAAATAGCCGCTGTTTCAAAAGCTACAGGCATAAGTGAAGCACAGCTTCAAGATATAGTTAATAAATATACAGAAGGAAAGGCTCTGGGGATTTTTGGTGAACCTAAAGTTAATGTTCTTAAAGTAAATATTGAAATAGCATCAGCATTAAAAATGAAATAGTTATTATAATTTAAAAAGGGACAGTTGCACTATATAGATAACCACACCAGAAAATAGACTTATACGCAGGAATGTGTTTCCAAAGCTGAAAGCACATATAAAAACTTTTTAGTCAATCTTAGCGAAGTATTTTAGAAAATCTTAGAGCCTTTGATATGTTTGAGGTACGAGTTTATCAAAGGTTCTTAGATTTTCAAAATACTGAGCTTTAGATTGACAAAAAGTTTTTATAGTGCCGAAGCTAGGAAACACATTCCGGAGTGTAAGTCTATTTTCGGCCGTGGATGTCTATAGGAGGGTGTGAAAAAGG
>NZ_JAEEGC010000125.1 GCF_019207025.1 Clostridium thailandense
TCGTTAAAAGTCATTTAGACTTTTAACCAATCAAATAGTCTAAGACTTTTTCTAAAATACTTCGCTAAGACTTATAACAAAAGTATTCAATGTGTCTTCCAGAATGTAAATATATCCCTGCGTATAAGTTAAGTGTCTGGTGTGGATGTCTATAAAGTTTGATAGTTGTCAATAAAATATTAAAATATTACAGCTTTCTTTCAGCTTTGCCGATAGCAAGTCCTTTTTCAAATGCTTCCTTATTTATAGGAATTAGTGAAGCCTTCTTGCCCAATTTTTTAATAATAGTATTAAGCATTACTTCCTCTGGAATAATATCAGTAAACCCTACATATACACCAAGCATAATAACATTAAGAACTTTTGCGTTTCCCATCTCAAGAGCGAGCTCTGTTACGGGAGCAGAAATGACCTTAATATCTTTTCTTGCAATCTCTTTTTTAACGATTGAGCTATTAATAAAAAGTGTTCCCTCTTCTTTTAATGTACCAATAAATCTGTCTAAGGATGGTTCGTTCATAACAATCAAATCATCCATAACGTCACCTAAAGGTGCTCCTATCATTTCATCGGAAATAACAACGAAGCAGTTTGCTGTACCACCACGCTGTTCAGCTCCATATGATGGGAAGAAAGTAACGTTTTTGTCTGTAGAATCACAGGTTGCAGATGCTAAGAATTTTCCAAGTGTCATGACACCTTGTCCCCCGAATCCGGCAACGCACAAGTTTGTTTCCATATCTTCTTTCTCCTTTCACTCGAAACATTCGGTAATTTGCCATTTCTTACTAGCAGACTACCAGTTAAAGATCATTTAGATCTTTGTCTGCGACTACGGGGAAAACTAATCTTACTCGCTCCCGCTCGCAGGTTGAAAGTTAAAGGTTATTTAGACCTTTAATCTTCCTATTTATCTCTTATTACACCTAATGGATATTCTTTAAGCATTTTCTCTTCAAGAAAATCAAGAGCTTTAAGAGGGTCAAGTCCATAACTTGTAGGACATGTTGTAACGATTTCTACAAGTGAGAAACCTTTTCCATCAATCTGATTCTGAAACGCCTTCTTTATAGCTGCCTTTGTTTTTCTTACATTTTGAGGTGTATTACAGCTAACACGCTCAAGATATACAGGTGCGGTAAAGGTATTAAGGGTTTCACATACATGCATAGGATGTCCATGTTCCTCAGCTATTCTTCCTAAAGGTGCTGTTGTAGCCTTCATACCTAAAAGTGTGGTTGGAGCCAGCTGTCCTCCTGTCATACCATAGATTCCATTGTTTACAAAAATAACTGTGATGTTTTCTCCACGATTAGCAGCGGACATTGATTCAGCAAGACCTATAGCCGCAAGATCTCCATCGCCTTGATAAGTAAAAACTATAGTTTCAGGGTTTGCTCTCTTAACGCCTGTAGCAACAGCACAAGCTCTTCCATGAGGAGCTGTAGTTACATCATAAGTAACGTATTCCATTGCAAGACCACAGCAGCCTACCCCTTGTACATTTGCTGTTCTGTCTATTATATTCAGTTCTTCAACTACTTCACCAATAAGTTTAAAAATTGTGCCATGCATACAACCAGGACAAAAACCTGAAACCATATCGTCTCTGATGCCACAAGTTCTTTTATATATCTTTTCCATTAGACTTCCTCCTTGTATTCCTAATTATCACATAACAATTATTATTTTACGTCTCCTATTTGTTAAAAAGTTCTTTAGCTGCATTTATAACTGCAGTACGTGTAATAATTTCTCCACCTGCTCTTAAGCATTCAGTTATAGGTGCTCTGTCTTTAACCGCCATCTTTACATCATAAATAAACTGTGCAGGAATTGACATTTCAACATTTAAAATAGCTTTAACTTTTCCATAATCAAGGTTTTCAAAGGAATCATAAGGAAAAGGAGAAATAGTTTTAGGACGTATGAGCCCAATCTTGTACCCTTCCCTACGAAGAAGATTAACTGCTGATTTTGATACACGACCTGAAATTCCATAGGCTGCAATAACAACTTCCGCATCTTCAATCATATATTCTTCAACCTGAATATCTTTATCCCAGGTTTTATACATTTCTGCATTTCTTTTGCATCGATCCTCCTGACCAGACCAACCACCTGGCAAAATCAGAGCTCTTTTTTCATCACGCCTGTGTCCTACAAGCGCCCAGGATCTATGTGAATCTTTAAGAGCTTTAACCTCTTCCTCACTTCTCATAGGAGGAAGCTCTACTGGTTCCATCATTGATCCCACAACGCCATCTGTCAAAATAAGGACAGGATTTCTGTCTCGATGTGCGTAGTCAAAGGCTGCATAGGTCATATCTACAGCTTCTTGAACTGTTGAAGGTGCAAATACCATCATTCTGAAGCCGCCGTTTCCGCTTGCTTTTGTGGCTTGCAGATAATCCTGCTGAGCAGGTTGAATACTTCCTATTCCAGGACCTCCTCTTGCTACATTTACATACACCATCGGTATACGTGCAGATGCCATATAAGAAATACATTCACTCTTAAGACTGATACCGCAACTTGATGAAGATGTCATAGCTCTTGTTCCAGTCTGTGCAGCACCGTACACCATATTCACAGAAGCTACTTCACTCTCTCCCTGTACAAATACTCCTCCTACTTCTGGCAGTCTTCTTGATAGATATTCTGGAATTTCATTTTGTGGTGTAATAGGATAACCAGCAAAAAATCTGCATCCAGATCTTACAGCTGCCTCGGCAATAGCCTCACAGCCTTTAATAAATACTCTTGCCATAATTTATTCCCTCCATTACTTGTATACTTCTATAGCTGCCTCCGGACACATCTGTGCGCACATCTGGCAGGCAATACAATCCTCTAAATTTTCTGCTACAATATATTGATAGCCTTTTGAATTTACTTTTTCTCCTACTGCAAGCACCTTTTTAGGGCAGAACTTTATACAATAAAGACAACTCTTACAGCTTTCGGTTTTGATTGTTACTTTTCCCATTTAATCCTTCCTCCTTTTTTAATATTAATCTATTCAATCCAAGGATATGGAATATAAAGCTTAATTGGAATGAGTGGAATATCAACTTTATTTACCATATCTTCATAAAGTTCTTCCCTTACACACAAAAAATCACTTTGAATATAATTACCAATTATAGCCTTAATTTTTTCATTTCCTTCTATGACTTCTATTGAAGTTGTGGTATATCCCAAGTTTGGATTATTGATTATATTGACCTTTTTTATATGAGATACCCTTAAAATTGACGATAGGGTTGCATCTACTGATAAAGTATCCTTTGACCATAATCTGTATGGATTAATCACAAAAAATACTATAGTATTTTTATCGTTAATAAGTGGAGCAAAGCCGCCAATCATCCTTGCACCTGTGTGATTTCCACCAACGTCCATAACTACACAAGTGTTATTGTTAGAAAGCTGCTCTCTCACACCGCCTGCAAGAGTTGGAGCATCAAAATATTGTTCTTCATGATGAAAAACAACGTTTTCACTTTCAATATTTTCTCTTACGTCTCTTGCTCTGAAAATGGCTTTTGTCTGATCCATATCAAAGAAATGAACCTGCTTATCACTTAGTTTGGAAATTTTCACTGCAAAATTAATAGCAATTTCGCTTTTACCGCTGCCAGCTTCACCAATAAACACAAAATTTTTTTTGGTTTTTAATAAATCTTTAAACATGTCGTCCATTACATTTTTGCCCCCTTGATAACAGCTTGTATTTATGAATATAGCACTTAAAGTTTACTGTGCAAAAAATGAAGCTCAAAAATGCCGTATGTACAAAAACATGTACATATATTTAAAAGTTGTATTCTTTTTTATACGAAAGGGCTGCCTAGCATAGCTTCATCAATAGTATTTGAAAAGTATGCTATCAACCCTTAAAATTGTTTTGTATAAAAATTTGGGGTAAATTACTATAATTATTTATTAAATAGAGGTAATGATAACATTAAGATAAAATTTATATTTTTAAATCAAAGAAGGTGTTTTTCTTATGAAAAATTCTCATGCTTTGCGCTATGGTGTTTTCATACTTGCATTATTAATTGTATTTTCAATTTTTAACACTGTTGTATACGCAGATGAATTAATCGCATTTAATAATAATTCTAAAAATGCAAGTATTCAAAAATTACCTAAAGAGGTGTTTTTAACTTTTGATGACGGTCCATCTGTAAATAATACAAAAAAAATATTAAAAATATTGAACGATAACAACATAAAAGCTACTTTTTTTATAGTTGGCATAAAAGCAGAAGAAAATCCTGCAGCACTTAAGGAATTAAGTAATAATGGTATGTGTATAGGAGTTCATTCCTATTCTCATGATTATAAAAAAATATACAAGAGTTCAACTGCTTATATTAATGATTATGAAATGTGTAGAAATACAATAAGAAAGATAACAAATAAAGAACCCATGAATTATACCCGATTACCAGGTGGTTCAACTAATTTAATTACAAGTAAAGCAAACTTAAATTTAATAAAAAAGGCTTTAAACGATAATGGTATAAAATATGTAGACTGGAATGTTTGTTCAGGTGATGCGGATAGCCATGAAGTGCCTGTTGGAAAAATAAAAAGAAATGTTAAAAATCAGTGTCAAGACAAAAAAATTGCAGTGATACTTATGCACGACACTTATTACAAGCATTTTACAGTAGAGTCACTACCTGAAACAATAACATATTTAAAGAATCAAGGATTTGTGTTTAGAACCTTTGCAGATTTGACTGAGTCAGAGGAAAAGGAACTTATGCACCTTGGGATAATAAATAAATAATTCATGACCACACCTAAAAGAGGTGGCTTGCTCAAGATCCATAGGAGCATAATATTTCCAGCACCTAAATGGTGCTGGTTTTCATTATATTCCATCCATTGTGAACTGATTACTTAACCACACCCTTAAAATGGCTTTCTAATTATTTTGTTGTCATATTTTTCTTTCACTCACTATAAATCTATTAATATCATTTTTAAATTTTAAGGATAATTCGTTAAGATTATTTGCGTAGCCATTAAACTCGCCCATTACTGCAGTTATTTCTTCAGTAGAAGCAGAAACCTGTTCTGTGCTTGAAGCCGATTCTTCTGAAATCGCAGATATACTTTGCATTGTTCCAATTATTTCATCTTTGCTTTTATTAGTTCTATTTATTAAGCTATCCATAACATCTACTCTATCTGTTAGTTCTTGTACAGTAGTTATTATGTTGTTAAAAATATTTTTAGTATCTTTAGCTGCTTTATTTTGTTCATTAACTATACTAGTTGCACCTTGTATTGATTCCACAGCAGTCTTTGTTATTAAACTTATATCCTCTATCAATACTTTGATTTCTTCAGTAGAGTTTGAGGATTGTTCAGCAAGCTTTCTAACTTCATCCGCTACAACTGCAAATCCTCTACCAGATTCCCCAGCTCTAGCAGCTTCAATTGCTGCATTAAGAGCCAGTAAATTTGTCTGCTCTGCAATACTATTAATTGTTTTAGTTATTACCTGTATTTTTGATATATAGTTACTCATATCAGTTACTATATCCGATACCTGTAGAGTTGTTTTTCTAACATTATTTGATTTATCCATCAATACTTCTAAAATGCCGACACCTTCATTGCTGATATTTTTTGTGTTTTTTGAGACCTCTTCCATCTTTTGAGTGACTTCAACTATACTATGTATTTCAATACCTAAATTTTCGATTTCATGTACTGCATTTTCAATATCTTTACTTTGCGTCATTGCTCCTACAGCTACCCCATCTATTGCTGTTGCAACCTCATTGATAACTTGACTTGTCTGTCCACTGCTTGTTATTATTGATTCTGAAACCTTCTCAATAATACTTGAAGATTCTTTTAATTTACTGATAAGCATAGAAATTTCACCAATCATACTATTAAAGCCACCTGCAAGTTGAGCAAATTCATCTTTAGATTTATTACTTATTCTTGATGTTAAATCTCCAGCTGCAGCCTTTTTAAAAGCATTTCCTAAAATAATCAAATTACTGCTTATCCATCTACTTAACAAAATTGCAATAAGGATGGAGATGATACCTGCTATAGATGCAAAAATAATTATTGTATTTTTAATTATATCTATATCCTTTTTAAGCTCGCCTTGTTGTATAGCTCCGAATATTTTCCACCCGCTTTCTTTGTTTGTTATAAAAACGTTATATTTCTTTTGTCCATTATAAATATATTCATCAAATCCTTTATCATTAGTACTTACATCTTTCCAATAACTCATTTTTGTGGCAGTATCTTTACCGATTTGATTTTTATCGGGATGAGTAAGAGCAATTCCATCCTTATCTACAATAAACACATAACCTTCTTTACCAATCTTTATATTAGAAAGCTGTTCAGCTAATTTATTCATATCTATATCCATTGCGATAACTCCAACTATTTCTCCGTTATATTCAACGGTTCTTGCAATAGTTACAGTAGACTTATTAGTCTTAGCATCCTTGTAAAATTTAGTTATTACAATATTTCCTTTATTTTTCAAAGCTTCTGTATACCAAGGCCTTACTGTCGGGTCGAATTCTTTTCCCAATTCCTCCTGTGGCCACATATACATACTCTTATTGCTAGTACCATAATAAATAGATGTTATGTCGCTATTATTTTCTTTGAACCCCTTAAGTAGACTAATTAAATAAGGTTCATTTTGTGGATTTATATGTAGTTCTTTAAAATCCACATTGCCAGCTAATATGTTTAATTCTTCATCAAATTTACCAAAGTATTTATCTATGCCTCTATTAACTTCTAAAATAGTTTGTTCTGTCGTTACTTGAAATCTCTTTATCATTATATCTTGGGACTTTTGATATGAAATTAAACCAAGAAGTGTAATTGGTGTTACCGTTATAGCTATAAGTATAATAATAAGTTTCATACCTATGGCGGATTTTAAAATATTCCTTCTATTATTCATATTTTTCCTCCTTAGAATAAATTAAACATTAGTCTACAAGATATTTATAACAATTCAATATTAAATAGATGTTTATAACTTGTTAAGTATGTCTTAAATGTTTTTTTAACTAATTTATTGCAGAAGAAAAGGCACTGTTACACCTTAAAACAATAAATAAAATAACCCATATGCAAAAAACATATGGGTTTATAATTGTTTTAAGTAATTAGCGTTTAAACATTAATAGCCTTATCATACGCTTATATATTTTTTTATTATTTGTTCTTTCAAACTCTTTAAAAAAGAATTCCTCTACATTTCTTATAGAACTTAACCATAGATTTAAAATTTCTTCTTCACTTGAAGGATTATTTTTGATTTCCTCCAGGCTAAAAGTTAGCAAGTCTTGAATAACTGTCCTAGCTTTATTTAAGCTATCACCTATTAAGGTCACCTTTGCTGAACTATTTGTGTTATTTTCCATTATGAAAAACTCCTTATGCGCAATATTTTAGTTTTATATCTTATATTTCATCCATTGCAGCCATCTGCTTTCTTTTACGTTGATACTGAGCTTCTGCTACTATATCCTCAAATCCTTCTTTTACTTCACATGTTAACTTAGAAGTTCCATCTACTATCGAAAGAACTGAAGCTATAGTCCCAACTGTTAACTTTCTTAATGGGGTAAATAGTATTTTCTTTACTAAAAAACCTATTTTCTTATCAGGTGCATCTTCATCTAGTAAATCTTCATCATCTAAATCTTTATTAGTTCCACTAATGTTATCAAGTTTCGCTAATATATGCTCAACATTTTTACTAACCTGTTCGAAGCTATCATTCATGGTTTTGATACTATTTTTCAAATCAGATTTATTATTTTGTAATTCTTGTATCTGAGTAGTCATTTGACTATATTTTTCTTGCAGTTCTTTTAATTCTTGCTGCATTTTATTTTGTAGTTCTTCTATATTCATTTCCTCATTGCTGTTATCCATTTTATATCAACTCCTTATTGAAATCGTAGTCAATTTTATTATTTGCTACTTTCCTTTAATAATGCATTGGTACAACTATTTTTTATGTAATTTGGGCAATGTCATATTCATAATATCTATAATAGATTTGCCTTTAACATTTTACAGGCATATTATAATAGAATAAATCACATTATATATAGTGTAAGAATACTAATTTAATAGTTAGGAGGAATTTTATATGGCACGTAAGGGAGTTATACCAGCTGTACTAGGAACCGCAGTTACAGCTGCTGGAGCCACTTTGACAGCTATGGAAATTGCACCTGTAATTGCAACAGGAGCCATAGGTTTTGGATTAGCTCACATAGTTCTTGGCGGATTAGATATAGCTAGACATAGGGGGCACAATCAAAACATATCAAGAAGAATCAGATAGCCTATGCTACTATAATTGATTTATAAAGTTTAATAATCTAAGTTTTTAATATACATTAAATAAAAAGAAGCTTAAGTTATCAAAAGCTTCTTTTTATTTAGTTGATTCTTATGTATAATATTTTTACCAACTTATACTAAACTCTATCCATTCTAGCCATTTGTTTTCTTTTGTGCTGATATTGAGCTTCTGCTACCATATCTTCTAATCCTTCTTTTACCCCACAGGTTAATTCTGAAGTCTTATCTACTACTGAAAGAACTGAAGAAACCGCCCCTACTGTCAATTTTCTTAATGGATTAATCAGCATTTTCTTTACTGAGAAATTTATTCTTTCATCTTCTAGAGCTTTATTCATTTCACTAATGCCGTTAAGTTTATATAATATATCTTCGATGTTTTTATTAACCTGATTAAAATTATCACTTATAGTTTTAATATTGCTTTCCATGTCATGCTTACTACTTTGCAATTCTTGTATTTGTTCATTTGTCTTACTATATCCTTCTTTAAGATTATGTAATTCTTGCTGAGTATTTGTCTGTAATTGCTGTAAGTCATCATTCATTGTTTTCATGTTATTTTTCAAATCAGCTTTATCCTTTTTCAGTTCATGTATCTGTGTACTTGTTAAATTATACTTCTGTTGAAGGCAATCTAATTCCTGCTGCGTATTTATCTGCAATTGCTGGAAACCATCGTTCATAGCTTTAATACTATTTTGTAAATCGGACTTATCGTTTTGTATTTCTTGTACTTGTGTACTTGTTTGATTATATTCTTCTTTAACATTATTCATCTCTTGTTTTGTATTTATTTTTAATTGCTGAAAACTATCATTTATGGCTTTAATATTATTCTCTAAATTAGATTTACCTTTTTGCAACTCTTGTATTTGTTCACTTGTCTGCTTACATTCCTGTTTGAGACTATTTAATTCTTGTTGAGAATTTGTTTGTAATTGTAGCAATCCATCATTCATAGTTTTAATACTATTTTTTAGATCAGACTTATCCTTTTGTATTTCTTGTACTTGTGTGTTTATTATACTGTACTTTTGTTGAATACTATCTAATTCCTGCTGAATCTTCTTTTGTAATTTCTCAATACTATTTGAAAAATTATTGTTATTTTGAATTGTATTTCTTGTTTCTCTAATTCCATTATTGCTGTTATTCATTTTTCTCCTGACCTCTTTCTAACTTTTAATAAAGCATATTATTCCCAGTTTCTTTCTAATTAATTACATTATTTTGAAATTTTTGAATTAATTTAAACGTTTTGGTCCCAATCTAATTCTTTCATTCATAACTAATGCAAAAATAGAATTTATTGTATCTATTGATTTTGCAACAAATGGATTAAAGCTTCCAAAGAAAGCAAGTACTCCAAAAAAAGTGTTATATAAATTTGCCATCATAATATTTTGATCTATTTTCCTATAGGCATCCCTAGATAACATTATTAAATCATTTACTCTGCTGATATCATCATCAAAAATGACGTAATCTGAATTGAACTTAATATCATCGCTAGAATAATTTGCAAAGCTGACACTTACATCCGCAGCTCTCATTGATAAGAGGTCATTTATTCCATCTCCAACCATCATAACTGGACCTTTAGATCTTTGTCTTAGTATAATTTTAAGCTTTTCCTCATTACTACAATTAGCATGAATATTTTCTATATCTAATTTATTAGCAACATAGATACCTTTTTCATAATGATCTCCTGTTGCTAAAGATACATCTTTTATACCATTAAATTTAAGGTTTTTTATTAGATCACAAGCACCTTCTCGTATGATTTCCTGCATTACAATTAACCCCACTACCGAATTATCCACACTTATAAGCATCGGATTAAACAAATTATTTTGATAATACAAATATTTATCTAATATATTAT
This sequence comes from Clostridium thailandense, assembly GCF_019207025.1. Classification (GTDB taxonomy): domain Bacteria; phylum Bacillota; class Clostridia; order Clostridiales; family Clostridiaceae; genus Clostridium_AM; species Clostridium_AM thailandense. The sequence goes on from NZ_JAEEGC010000125.1 coordinate 10,292, forward strand.
CTAAGACAATACTATTTTGTCTTAGATAATCTGCATCTCCAATTAATATTTTATGTTCATTATACTCTGTACTTATTCCTTTTGAAGGTATTAAAACTGAACTTTCCAAGTTTTCTTCAGCACTATTATCCCATGATTCTCTTAGCACGCTTTGAGAAGCTTTTGGAACTTTGTTATATATGCCATTTTCACAAGTAGTGCATATTTTTAAAAGATCTTTATTTGTATAATTTTTATCAAAAGATTCAATATATGCAATATCCATATCCTTATAAGTAAGAGTACCTGTTTTATCAAAAACTATGCTGTTAATATTAACAACCTTTTCAAAAGTATTAGGATTCTTAACATATATATTATATTTGCTCAGTAAATGCATATAATTTTTTATTCCTATGCCCAATGCTAACTCTGATGATGCTGGACATAAGACTAATATTATTGATAAAGCATTTAATATATTACCTGTAAACATGTAGTTTAAAACTGATAATATTATTGCTATAGGAAGTGCTCTTTCTTGATATCTTATAATTTTTTCTCTTAAATGTAGTTTCTCAATAGAAATATCATTTTTGTTAAGTGGATTAGCTAAATTTAGCACACGAACTTTCAACTCTCCAGATATTGCAATCATGCCTTCATATACTTTATTGCTTTCTTCTATCAAAGATACAAACGGCTGCCCTGTATAATAAATACTATTTACTACAGCTTTTCCTCCTATGACTTCTCCATCAATAGGTATAACCTCCCCCTGGTGTATTAATATAGAATCACCTATTTCTAATGACTTAACTGAAGTTAAAATTTCACTACCATTGCTTGTAATTAACCAAGCCGTATTAGGAGGTCTTACCAAGCTCTTTTTCAGCAAACATTCACACTTTAAGTCGGCAGATGCTTTTATATAATCTGTAAAATCAGTTAATAGAATTAAAAATAGACCCTCTGTGCTTTCTCTAGAAATAGTTAAAATAAATCCTACTAATTTAAGAAAAACATCCGGATGAGGATATATGCGTCTTACAGAACGGTTATATATACTTCTGAATAGAGAATAACCACCTACTATTGTTACAATTGAGGCTATTTCAAGCGCAGCAAAGCTGCCACTTAGAAATGATTTTCCAAATACAAATTGTTTAATTTTAAAAAATAAATAGATTAAGCTAGATCTTATAAAATTATTTTTAACAATTTCCTTTTTTTCCTTAGTTCGATAGTATGAATCATGAGAACTAAAAGCTTCATCATTGTAATTTATTTCAGATGATAATGTCTGTTCAATACTGCTTTTAATTAATTTAAGGTTTGTCTTTGCTTCATCATATAAAACTAAAATAGTTCCTGTATTATAGTTCACTCTGCTATATTCTACTCCATATAAGCCTTCTGTATATGAATCAATATATTTTGATAGTTCCTTGTTTCGGTAGGCTTTATTACATTGAAATCTAACTCTTCCAGGTAATATACTTAACTCTCTCAACTTTAAAATTCAGCCTCCTTATTATGTATTAAAGATTGTCAACTTTTTCTGATATATTCTTCAGTTGTCTTTTTAACTCCGTTATTTTGTTAAATGCATGTTTTTGTTCCTCATTTAGCAATTTTAATTCATACTGAGTATCCTTATTTACTTCAAACTGACATGGTTTATCCTCATTTTCTGTCTCTTCTAACACTTCATTTATAAAAGCTTTTGTATTTTTACCAATTATTATTACATTTTTTAAAAATTTTCTGGCAATAGGCTTCATATTTTTTCTTATAGTTGGGTAAACTCTAGCCCCTAATAGTCCTATACCTACACCATATAAAATCTTTTTGTTTCTCATAGCAGAACTCCTCCATATGTACGTATTAATTCTTTATATAAAAACTTATAGTCATTAATACTTAAGCATTAATGACCTTAATATAATTTTATATATTCTTTATTGTTTGTTCGAACTCTTGGAAAAGAATCGTTTAAATCTTAATTTTAAAGTTAAAGTCATAACAAAAGTGTTTAAAATATAAAAAAATATAGAACTTAATGGTGTTAAATATTCTAAGGTCACAAGTAGAATACCTAATATGTTTAGTGTAGTTGCAATATTTTGAGTTTGAGTATTTATCTCTCTACAAAAATAGCTTAATTCCATCAGGAAAGGTAATTTATTCATATTAGAATATTCCAAATTGATGTCTGCGTTTAAGATATTTGGACTTTTATTTCTATACAAACATATAATTAGGTCACTATGAAAATATGTTAATTGACTTTCCAAAATTCGGTCTGTAGTTAGTGAAACTGTATTGTTAAGCTTATTTACCATTAAATAATTTTGTTTTTTTTCTAAATTATTTATATCTAATATTTCTACTCCTAATAAGTAACTAATGTACTGTATAATTCCACTTTGACTGTTTCCAATTATAAATATATTATTTACACCTAATATTCTTATATTATTTATAAGTGACTCAAAATCGCAATTAACAGGATTGTCTATTTTATTTAATATTGTTAATTTATGTATATCATATTTACTTAATTGTAAACCACTTATATTGTGAAATCTATCTTGAAAAACATCATTCTCTACCAATAAAGTATCAATATTATTAAGAAAAGTTAACGAACTATTACTTTTTAAATATATATTGGCCATTTTTAGTTTAGTTGATGCATAATAGTAAGAAGCTGCACTTATAGCAAACAAAATCCCTGGATAACCTAGTATTAATGCAGAAATAACACTGCCAATACTAGAAGTAAATAAAAATATAATACTGGATGAACCTATTGAATTTTTTAGTATATTATTAGAAATACTATATTCCTTCTCATATATCTTTTTTGAATGCTTTTTTCTAAATAAAGAAAGCGGATTCATGGCATCAATAAGAATTTTTATTAAATGTCTTCTATCTATATTTTCAGGAATTATCATTTCATTACTGGATTTAAGAGCTTTCTCTACTAGAATTAATATGTTTCCTTTACTAAGGCTAATATCTTTGTAATATATTAAAACATTTCCACTATTCTTACTTACATGAAAGGATACTATATTAGTGTGCTTAGCTAATTCATATCCTATACTAAATGCTATTTTCTCATTTCTAAGTAATCCACTTATATTTATTCTAATTCTCCCAGGAATCGATGAGATAACTTTTATTTTTCTAAATTTTAAATTATTTGTTTCATGCTTCATCCACTGTGCCCATCTGTTTTCTTCTACGTTGATATTGAGCTTCTGCTACTATATCTTCAAAGCTTTCTTTTGCTCCACAAGTTAACTCAGAAGTTTTATCAATTACTGCAAGTACTGAGCCTATAGCTCCTACAGTCAGCTTTCTCAAAGGGTTCAATATCATTTTTTTTGCTGAAAATTTTGTTTCTCTATTATGCATATCGTTATCTAAGTCTTTACTTGCAAGACCAATATTATCAAGTTTAGCTAATATATCTTCCACATTTTTGCTAACTTGCTGAAAGCCATCATTCATTGTTTTAATACTATTTTTCAAATCAGATTTATCATTCTGTAATTCTTGTATTTGAGTACTTATTTCATCATATTTTTGTTCAAGAGTATCCAATTCTTCCTGCATTTTTCTTTGTAACTCTTCAATTTTATCTGAAGAGTTATTGTTGTCTTGAGATATATTTCTTATTTCTCCTACATAGTCTTCCTTATTGCTGTTATCCATTTTTGTATCAACCTTTCTCTAAAATCTTAATCAAATTTATTATTGACATTTTCCTTTTAATAATACATCAATACAATAATTTTTTATTGTTATAACTATTTTCAAATAAGCTAACATTGTTATTTTTTTTAGAAAAATTTTATCTATAAAACCTTATTTAACACTTACATACTTATTGCATGATGTACTGTTATTATTTGATAGGTAAATTTTTTGACTTACGTTAAATATATATTTTTAATCATATAAAAAAATAAGCATTGATACTTACATCAATGCTTCAGACTGGAATAGTTATTATTATATTTTCAACACTTTTATTGTAATTCATAATTGTTTAGCTTGTATTTAGTTTGTGAACATTTTATGTTAACTGTAAGATAAAGACTACATGAGTCGAAGAACCTTTTTTATATATTTATGATCATTACTAACTCTTATTAAGCTTTCCATAAAATACTTACTCTTGCTTCTTGGTAACTGTTTTCTCTCAAGCAGTTTAATTATTACCATACAGGTATCATATTTTTGTACGTGAGTATGTCCTTCTGAAAATTCTTTATGGATGTTGTGTAATATATATCCATTTGCAGCCTTATAAATTTTAAAATTACAATCATGATATATTTGTACACTCATAAACATTCACCTCATCTTTATATTACGAGATAAATGTTATATAAACATTAAAACTATTTTAATTAAACTTTAAATTATCTATTTTTTATTCATAAAATATATTTACGAATACATTTTAACTCATTAAAATTCATATGTTAATTAAGCAATTGAAAATTCATAAGATATATTCTGAATGTTATTTATATTAATAATACAGGCTTTTATCAACTCATTTCTTAAAGTAACCTTTGTATTAGTCAAAAACCCTTCTATTTGCTTATATAATAATTCTTGGTGTTTTCTTTTCTGGTTTATCAAGTTATTTTTTTTCAATATATTCTTGCCTGAAATATTTCTTTTTATTAAATCATTTACCATATCGCTTTTGCATATGCCCTTTAGAGAACGTGATATAGCAAAATCTATAATATACTCACAAACTTTACATATTATTTGAGTAACCTTGAAATCATTAATTAATTCATTAATAAAATCATTATTACATCCTATTGATTCTGTATGCACAACATCTGGATTTGAATAGCCCATACATTTAGCAATTTCTATATTAACCTTAAACAATATATCTTTTATAAGTTCTTTAATCTGACGCTTTGATAATACCTTTTCTTCAAAATTTTTCATTTCATGTAATGCCAAATTATTAGATATCATATGAGAATAATCAAGGGCTGACCTGATACATGAAGAAAAAAATATATCTAATTCTTTTTCTATAAGTAAGATACAAAATGTTTCAAGTTCATTTACATAGTTTAGAGAGTAAAAACTAATGTTCTTCATAGTAAACTCCTTACATATATTCTGTAAAGTTTCTTAAAATACTAACCTCCATTATTTTATCCTTGCAAGGTAAACTGTTCATAAAGTAAATGTTAAATTGATGTTAAAAAGAGAGAATAATTTGTAATTTTTTTGGAAAATATAATGAAGTATTCTGGATATAGATTTATTGGTTTAATAGCTTATAGGTTTAGGAAAGGTGATAGAACAATGATCCATACAATTAGAACTTCTAAAAACTACAAAAATGATTGGGAATTTCTATATAAAAGAATACGAATTCAAATTAAGTCAACTTATAGGAACCAATCAGAAGCAGACAAAATAACTAAATACATCATGTCTTTAAATGGAGTAAAAGTTGCAAAGGCTAACATTATAACTGGTAAAGTATTAATTCTATTTGACGAAGACGTAGTCTCTGAGAAGCATATTGAAAAACAAATTAATATTTATATAAAAAAATCTAGAATTAGTTATGATTCTAACATAATTAAAATAAATGATATGAAAGAGGAAACTGCCTCACCTATCACCTTTGAAGATATTAAAACACCATTGAATAATAACGCTTATAACATTAATTCTTCAACGACCGATAATTCAGCACCTTGGCATACAATGGATAAAAATCAAATTGAAACTTCACTTAAAACGAATCTTCAATACGGTTTAACGGATAAAATAGCAAAAGAGAAGATAAAGGAACTCGGTTTAAATGTACTATCTGAGAAAAAAAGGAGTTCATTATTATCTAAATTTTTGGAGAATCTTAATGATTTTTCAGTGAAGTTGCTTCTTGGAGTCAGCGCTGTATCCTTTTTCTTAGGTCAAATTCCAGATGCTATAGCAATACTAGGCATAGTTGCTATAGAGACTGTGCTAGGGACTGTACAGCAGTATAAAGCAGAAAAGTCTATGTATTCACTAAAGGATATGCTAGTACACAAAGCTAGGGTAATGCGAAATGGAAGTGAACTATACATAGACGCCAAGCAACTGGTTTCCGGAGACATAATCTTAGTCGAAGCCGGCGATAAGGTTCCAGCTGATGCTAGAATAATTGAATGTTACGATTTGAAAACCACAGAGGCATCACTAACTGGAGAATCTACTCCAGTAATCAAATCCACTGATTTATGTAATAAATTTACTGAGCTTGGTAGTAGATATAACATGTTATTTATGGGTACTAACGTCATTTGTGGCAGAGGCAAAGCAATTGTAGTCGCTACAGGAATGAATACTGAAATAGGGAAAATCGCTGCAATGCTTCAAAACATAAAATCACAGTCGACCCCACTTCAGATAAAAATGGATAATTTCACCGCAAAATTGACTAAAATATGCTTGATTTCCTGTGCAGTTATAGGCTTTGGTGCTTTGCTTGCAGGTAGAAGTATTGCTCAGGTTTTGACTATGTCAGTGAGTTTCTCCATAGGGGCTCTACCTGAAAGCTTGCCAGCCATTGTCACTGTTGCGATGGCTTTAGGTGTGCAGCGAATGAGTAAGCATAATGCTATTGTAAGAAAACTAACTTCAATAGAGACCTTAGGCTCTACTAATGTTATTTGCTGTGACAAAACAGGAACGCTTACCATGAATGAAATGACAGTAAAAAGAGTTTATACCGATGAATGCCTCTATGATGTGACTGGTTCAGGTTACACCCCAGAGGGTGATGTACATTTAATTGAAGGTGATCCTACAAGAAAATCTAGCGTAGAAAGGTTATTTACTGCAGGTATAATCTGCAATAATGCTTCCTTAATAGAAGGTAATAATAGTAAGTGGACTGTAAAGGGAGATCCAACAGAAGGAGCATTAATAACTGCTGCTAATAAATTAGGATTAGATGATCATATAATTAGAGACTTCAATCCTCGTTTAAGAGAAATCCCCTTTGACAGCTCCAGACGCTTCATGACTGTAATTTCTGATGGTCCAGAAGGTCAAATTGCTTATTGCAAAGGTGCTTTAGATTGTATTATTGAAAAATGCACTACTATTTATGAAAATGGAGTTGAAAAACTTTTAACATCAGCTGATAAGGAAAGGTTAACATCAATATGTGATGAAATGAGTGAAGATGCTCTTAGAGTTTTAGCTTTTGCCTACAAAAAAATTGGCAATAAGAACTCAACTAATATTGATAATAATTTTGTTTTTCTAGGGATGGTAGGAATGGAAGATCCTCCAAGGATTGGTGTTAAAGGTTGCATAAAGAAATGCTATAAAGCAGGCATTAAGGTGGTTATGATTACAGGTGACTACAAGAATACTGCGGCGGCCATAGGAAAGGAGTTAGGCCTACTCACAAACGGACTAGTCATCTCTGGAAAAGAACTAGATGATATGACTGATGAAGATTTGGATTCTAAAATTCAGAAAATACAAGTTTTTGCTAGAACTTCTCCAGAACAAAAACATAGAATTGTAAAAGCTTTCAAAAGGTTTGGATACATAGTTGCAATGGCTGGTGATGGTATAAATGATGCACCTGCTATCAAAGAAGCCAATATAGGTATAGCCATGGGAAGCAATGGTAGTGATGTAGCTAAAGATGTTGCATCCATAACACTTGTCGATGATGATTTTTGTACAATAGTAAAAGCTATCGAAGAAGGAAGAACTGTTAACAATAATATAAAAAATTCTATGCGATATCTGTTAGCAGGTAATCTTGGTGAAATAATAGCAATTGCCCTCGCTTCTTCTGTTGGCGGAATTTTGCCTCTAATATCCATGCAAATACTATGGACAAATGTAATTTCAGAAAGTATTTTGGGATCTGCCCTGGCAACAGAGCCATCAAGTGATTATGTAATGGATTCACCACCAGTAAGAAAATATGAACCATTAATTAATAAAAAATTAGGTATGCAAATTGCTAGAAGAGGCATTGGAATAGGTTTAACTACCTTCGGAATATTTGAAGGGGCATTGTTATTAGGAACAGGGTTAAATAAAGCTAGAACTTTGGCCTTCTCAAATCTAATATGTTCTCAATTTTTAAATATATATGATTGCAGAGGAAATAAATCAAGATTATTACCTAATAAATATATGAACATTGGAGTTGCTTCTTCTATGGCTATGCTATTAGGTATAATCTATCTACCATTTCTAAGTCCTTATTTCGGAACACAAGCATTAACATTATTAGATTGGGGGGCTGTGACAGGAATGTCTATGCTCAGCAGAATATAATTATGAATATACAATTTTAAAAAAGTATACATAAGTAAAAGCTTTCTTAATTTCACTCAGCTTTGCTTTTGTATACTTTTCATTATCAATTCAATATATAGCCTCGAAAAAACTACACTTTAAATTTACTCACTAATTTTTCAATTCCATCTGACATATTTTTTAGATTATGAGCTGTTACTGATATATTCCCAAAGGATTTCTCCTGATTTCTCATATTATCCTTTATTTCCGAAGAAATTTTAGCATCCTTTGCTACTGAACTATTTACAGTATCCATAGAAGAACTCATTTCTTCCAAAGATGCCGCTTGTTGTGTAACAGCATTTGAAAGACCATCTATCTGTCCTAAAATACCTTCTACATTGGTAATTATTTCGCTTATAGAAGATTGTGTTAGCTTAGCTTTTTCTACTCCTGAATTCACTTTTAGTTCTGTATCACTTACACCTTGAACAACATTATTTGTCTGTACCTGCATCTCCTTGGTCAAACTAACAATATCTCCAAGAGATTCTTTACTTGCTTCAGCAAGCTTCCTAACCTCCTCAGCAACTACTGCGAAACCTTTACCAGATTCCCCTGCTCTTGCTGCTTCTATAGCTGCATTTAATGCCAGAAGATTAGTTTGTTCTGAAATTTGTGAAATTATTTGTACTATACTTCCTATTCTTAAGCTAGCTTCTTCTAAAGCTTTAATCTGATTATTCATATTCTTCGACGAATCTGAAATTTCATTGATTATACCAACTATATCTTCAACGGATTTTTGTCCTTTTATAGCAGAACTCTTAACCACTCCTGAATAATCAGAAATATCTGATGATAATTCTGCTGCCTGTTGAGAATTTTCAGTAATATTATTGATAACCATAAGCATTTCTTTTATAGCATCCGCGTTGCTTATAAAATCATTTGAAAGATTTTCTAATCCATTTGTTATTCTTTCTACATTGGAATTAGCATTTTCCAAAGCATTTGCTAACTCATTACTTGATCCATCCACCTCTAGTGAAGATTTTTTAATTTCTGTAACTAGCTGACGTAAATTTTCTCGCGCTTTATCCACTGAATCAACCATTTCTTTTACTTCTGCGAAAGTAAATAAATTCATATCTACAGTTAAATCACCTTCAGCAATTTTTTGTGTTAACAAGGAACTTTTCTTTAATGGATTCACAATAATCATCTGTGACATAAAACTAATTAATGTACATCCAATTAATGCTATAATAAGATACACAGGAATTAAATTAATTATTAAAGTTCCTACAGGTTTATCCAAGTTTCTTAATAAATACCAAGCTGTACTGATCACAGAAACAGTTATTGCCGCAAATACCATAATCACCAATCTTATTCTTAGGGATAATGTTACAATTTTACTATTACTATCCATTCTATTCCTCCTAAAAAGGCCATATTTTTTTACATATATTATAATTTATACTATAACATAATAGACATCATATTTAAATATATCTATCCAATGCAGAAGATAAAAATAACCATTTATTAAAAATATTTAACATATAGAAATTAAGAAATATGGGTATAACTATGAATTAGGTATAGGCTGTGCTTTCCTATACTTATTTCTTAGCCTTGATATTTATCTTAACATCGTAAAAAGTACTTCCATTCCCCTTATCAGTGAGTCTTTGTGATGTTAGCGCATTAACCGAACGATTTCCTGGTGTATTTTCAATCCACCAGACTCCTTGAGTAACAACAACTCCTTTTGGGACTTTATTTGTAATTTTCAATTTAAAGTCTACCTCTCCTCTTTCATTATAGGCAGTAACAAGTTTACCATCTTCTATTCCTATTTTAGAGGCATCTTCTGGATTTACTTGTAAAATCATTCTATTGTCTTTTATCAAATCTTCTCTTTCATTAAAGGATGAGTTTAGTAATCGTGGGTCTGGAGAATTAATCAGCCAAAATTCTGCATTGTCTCCATGAGGTTCAAAATATCTTGGTAAAGGTTCATCCTCAGCTGGATTTAAAATTTCAATTTTGCCTGAAGGAGTTCTAAAATTAGTTTTATAACCATCAGGCAATGGTAATTCTAATGGTTTTCCTTTAAGTAATGCTTCAATTTTAGTATTTGCAAGCCATGAAGATGACTTTTCTAAAATACTGTTTATTAATTCATCAGCTGACTGATTAAAGAAGGATTTGTTTATGTCCATAGCATCTGCAAGCAAACTAAATACTTCCCAATTAGATTTTGCTTCACCTAAAGTCGATATTGCTGGATATGCTCTCTGTACCACATAATGACCATAAGCATTATATAAATCACTATGCTCAAGGGAAGTTGTTGCTGGCAAAACAATATCAGCATATTTAGCCGTATCAGTCATAAAACGCTCATGAACTACTGTAAATAGATCTTCTCTAGATAACCCTTTTAGTACTTTATTCTGATCAGGAGCCACTGCTGCTGGATTGGAATGATACACATATAGACTCATAATAGGTGGATCATTTACTTCATTTAGAGCATTACCTAATTCATTCATATTTATAATTCTTGCTTCTTTTTTTTGAAACTCTTCGCGAGTTACAAGTTTTTTATCAAAGGCAGAAGATGTTGATGTCGATGTTAGAAGACCTCCTCCTCGTTTTCCCCACGCACCGACAAGTGCCGGTAAACAAGTAATTGTTCTAACACTCATTGCTCCATTACCATAGCGTGATAAACCACTACCCATTCTAATAAATGGTGCTTTAGCCTTTCCATATTGTATTGCCATATTTTCGATTACTGAAGCATCAATTCCTGTTATCTCGTTTACTTTATCTAGTGGATAATCTTTTAAAATATTATCTTTAAGTTCCTCATATCCTTGAACATATTTATTTATAAAATTCTTGTCAATTAAATTGTCTCTTGCTATTACATTCATCATTCCAAGCGCTAAAGCTCCATCTGTACCTGGTTTAACTATAATAACCTTATCAGCAATTTTAGCCGTATCGGTTTCAAAGGTATCAATTAGCCATACCTTTGCTCCTTTTTTCTTGGCAATGTTTATATCATGAATAATATGAATATCTGTTGCCAGAGCATGGATACCCCATAAAATAATCAAATCACTTTCCTGTATCTCATCAGTATGAGGTCCCATAGTTTTTCCCATTACTGCATCCCATCCATACTGTTTAGCTGGTGCACAAATAGTTCTATCAAGTCTTGATGCTCCTATACTATAGAAAAATGGATGACCTGAATTACGCTGCACTAGTCCCATAGTTCCTGCATAAGAATATGGCAGTATTGCTTCACTTCCATATTTAACAATAATCTCTTTCCATTTTGTTGCAATATGTTTAATAGCCTTATCCCATGATATAGGCTCAAAGCGACCACTACCCTTAGCTCCATTTCTTAAAAGTGGAGTTAAAATACGCTTTTTTGAATGAACTGTTTTTTCGTAATGAGCCATTTTAGGACAAAGTGTTCCCCTGGTAAAAGGATGCTCAGGGTCACCCTGTACTTTTATGACTTTTCCATCTTCAACATTAATAATAAGACCACATGTATCAGGGCAATCATAAGGACAAACTGAACGCAAAACTTCCATAACTATTCCTCCTAGTATCATTCTTATCTCATCTACCATTCAAAATCATCACATTTAGTTGCTGTTATTCAACAATTTATTCTTGGCAATTTTATAATCTATTGTAACATATTTTTCTATAAATCTAATAGCAAAATAAAAAGACAATACCCATAACCTTTCAAGAGTTGGAACGGCATCAATAATTAAGCTTTATGTACTTTGTTTATATAATATTTTTGTAGTACAATTAAAGTATAAAAATATTATATATTAATAATTAAAATATAAATAAAGACTATTTACAAAGTAAGATATATGAAAGGTGTGTTTTAAATGTTAAGTAGCCAATTAAATAAGCTTTTGCAAAAAGTAAGTTCCAAATATAGTTTGGTGATAAAAAACTATAAAACCAACGAGACCCTTAGTATAAATGCCACTGCAAAGGTACCTTCAGCCTCAATAATAAAACTTTTTATCTTAGGCAAGGCCTTTCAACTAGTAGAAAAAGGTGAATTAGATTTAAATGAAATGATAACTGTAAAAAGAGACGAGAAAGTTTCTTTTAGTATAGTATCTGTACTTGAATCTATACAATCTTATAGTATCAAGGATTTATTAACTTTGATGATAATTCAAAGTGATAATACCGCTACTAATGTGATAATAGATAAGCTAGGAATTGAAAATATAAATTATTTTATAAGTGAACAAGGATTTAAAAACACAGTCCTTTCAAGAAAAATGATGGATTTTGAATCTATCAAAAATGGAAAAGAAAATTATATCTGTGCAGAAGATGTAGCCTTATTACTTGATAAGCTTTATCATGGCAAATTCATCAATGAAGAATATGATAACATTATGATACAAATATTAAAACTTCAATTAGATAATTCTATGATGAGAATGGATTTACCAGATGATTTAGTCATAGCACATAAAACAGGTGACTTGGACTGCTTGAAGCACGATACAGGTATTGTGTATCATAATAAAATTGGGGATTATGTGTTTGTAATGCTTACTTATGAAGCAGAAAGTGATAGTTATGCTAGAGGCCTTATAGCTTCAGTATCTAAAGCCACTTATGATTATTTTATAATGGAGAATGATATTAATAGTTTTTTTAATAAATAGCTAATGGGGGATTTCAATATGCGAATAAAAGACGTACAAATTGGACATATATCTGTACCACTTGTTAGGCCCTTTAAAACCGCTCTTAGGACTGTAAACAGCGTAGAAGACGTAATAGTTAAAATAATTACTGATACCGGTAATACAGGCTACGGTGAAGCACCTCCAACAGCAGTTATAACTGGAGATACAAAAGGTTCTATAATATGCGCTATTGAAGATAGCATAAAAAAGACAATAATTGGTATGGACATTGAAAATTTTGAAGAATTAATGCTTAAACTTGATAAATCTATAGTAAAAAATACTAGTGCTAAGGCCGCAATAGACATAGCTTTATATGATCTATATGGACAGTTATACAAAGCTCCTTTATATAAACTTTTAGGTGGCTATAGAAAAGAAATTATAACTGATATAACCATAAGCGTTAACTCTCCTGAGGAAATGGCAATAGATAGCATAGATGCCATAAAACATGGTTATAAAACCTTAAAGATAAAAGTTGGCGTAGACTCCGACATGGATATTAAAAGAATGAAAGCCATAAGAGAAGCAGTAGGATATGATGTGGATCTTAGAATAGATGCTAATCAGGGCTGGAAACCTAAGGAAGCAGTTTATACTTTAAGAAAAATGGAGGATGCAGGGCTAAATATAGAATTCGTAGAACAACCAGTAGAAGCCCACGACATTGAAAGTTTAAAATTTGTAACAGACAATGTTCATATTCCTGTAATGGCAGATGAAAGTGTCTTCTCTCCAGCAGATGCACTTAAGATAATGCAAATGAGAGCTGCAGATCTTGTTAACATTAAACTTATGAAAACTGGTGGACTACATAATGCCTTAAAAATATGCTCTATAGCAGAAATATATGGCGTAGAGTGTATGATAGGATGTATGCTTGAAGCTAAGGTTAGCGTTACTGCAGCAGTTCATTTGGCTGCAGCTAAGAGTGTTATAACTAAAATAGATTTAGATGGACCTATACTGTGTAGCGAAGATCCTGTGGATGGTGGAGTTGTTTTTCAGGATAATAAAATAAGCTTGTCTAACGAACCAGGTCTTGGAATAAAAAACATACATGGCTTAAAATAAGTTTTAAGGGGATGCACTTTTATAGATATCTATGGCCGACATTAACTTACACTATTGGGGCTGTTGGTAATATTGGGAGTATATAAATATATTTTTAGAGGACAATTGACAGAGGACATAGGACAGTGAAGGTGAGTTTTCTTCCTCACGTCAGAAAACTAATTTATTTTTTTAGGCTTGTTTTGCTAATGCAAAACATCGCTTAAGCAAAGAGTAATCCTGCGAAACAAGATATCAGGAGTTTCTTTCAAATTAAAGTTTTTTCGTAGTGTTAGCTGCGAAAAATCCTCCTTCACTGTCCTCTGTCAATTGTCCTCTACCCTCTTTCTCTATAGGCTAATCCATTGGCTTTGAATTAATAAATTCCTTAACTAATTCATCTGAGTTTGCAAGTGCTTTTCCATCATATGTGTCTATTGAAACCTTACAATAAAATCCATCTTCTTTCCAAACATAATTTTGTGATTTTATTGGTTCATTTTTTGCTTCTTCATGAGAATATTCATATTTAAAAACTTCTTTGTTATTAATCTTTAATTCCTGCACTTTTGCTTGCCTGATTTTATCATTGTTATCTTTAAATTCAGTATACCCATCTTTATTTATGTCTTCATAATCTTTTAAGTTTTTAGCTTGTATAAATGTTATAAAGCAACCATTACTGTAATTATAGATTGCACCAATTTCATGTTTGTCCTCTTTGTTTACAGTATCAGAACCTTCTAAAGTTACTGCTGATAAATGTTCTATATTTATAGATTCATTAACTTTTAATAGTACCTTAGGATTAAATCCTAAACGTTCCTTAGCTATTTTCAGATCATTCTTATCATAAATATCAAATCCACCACTAGGTATATCTATAGAATACTTTACATTTTTTATATCTTGAACGTATTGTATTGAGGATACAACTTTTGCTACATCATCTGTAGAAATATTCATAGGACTTGTAGCACCTTTGCTATCTTGTAAATCTTCCTTATATTCTATACCATACCATAATCCTTCATCTTGCCACGCAAAAAACTTGCTTGTTTCCTGATACCCATTAGAAAATGTGCTTTTTATAGTTATATTGAATCCATTTATTCCTGCTAAATTCATTGATTCTTTGGTTATTTCGCACTTTTTCCCATCTCTATCTTTATTGTTTTGTTCCATTTCTTTTTTTAAAACTTGTTCCATATTTTCCTTTGAAACTTGGAATTTAAATGATTTATTGTTTTCTCCTTGATTTACCATGCTAAAAAAATCCACATCGAAAACGTTATCTTCATCCGAAACCTTTATAACTGAAAAATCCATACCAACCATATAATCTTTGGGAAGAAAATCTGGTACTTTGAGCTTAAACCCTACACTTTCCTCTGCCATCTTTAAACTAAGATATGATTTTACTTGAGAATCAACAATAAACTTACTTTCCTGTTTTTTTGCCAAGTTATTGTTGCTAACTACTGCAGCAACGTTATCTGCTTTAATATTTTTAGCATTTACAGCATTAGTAAGTACAACACCAGAAACTACTATGCAACATGCTATTGCGGCAGCTGACATTTTGTATGAACCTTTTCTAAAATTCTTTATCATCTTTATCCTCCTTTTAATTTGATCTTTTGTTTCAAAGAAAACTGCTAATTGTGGGACTCTGATATTATTTGAAATCAATCTTAGAAAATTAATTAATGCCATTCCGTATTCCTCAGATTGTTCTTCTCCAATAATTTCAAGTACATATGCATCACATACACATTCCCTTTGAATCCTCATTTCCTTTATACAAAACCATACAATAGGATTGAACCAATGTAATATAACCGCAAATACAGTTATAAGATTACAAAGTAAATCCTTTCTTTTGTAATGAACTAGCTCATGCAAAAGTACATATTGTAATTGTTTGTATTCATTTGTACTATACATAAGTTGAGGAAGATAAATTTTAGGTTTAACAACGCCTTGTATACATGGACTTTTAAAACTATCACAAACATAAACAGGTATATGTTTATTAATATTCATTTTCTTTTTGCACTCGTCTAGTAACTGTATCACCTTTAAATCCTTAAGTTCTGCTAAATTTAAAATTTTTCTTTTAAGTTTATGCTCAGTAATAAATAGAAGCACGGCTATAGTAAACACTCCAAGCAACCATATGCAAGAAGCTATAGTTAAAATATTGGTAGTTATGTCTCCTTTTTTTATATTCTCTTCTTTATAGTTATCTTTTTTTGAAGACTCTCCCACTGCGGTAAGTTGATTTCTTACTGGATACTTCCAAGAATTTTTTCCTTCTCTTAAAAAATTAGATGTAGCATATGTCATGTTTTTCACTACACTCTTATCTTGAATATCTGAACTGCTCTGATATTTCTGCTGCACTAAGTTAAGCAAACTTAAATTACTTTGAAATTCTATTGGCATTACTAGCCTTATGAAAATTATTATCCATAAAGCATATTGAAATCTCACTCCAATATGCTTTTTAAATAATCTCAGAATTAAAGTCATTAATAATGCTGCAATACTTGCTGTTATAGATGCATGTAAAACCCACAGAAAGCTTTTTACTAAAATATCCATATTTGATATCTCCCAACTTAACCTATAATAACTTAATCTTACTTTTTATAGTAATTTAATCTATTGGTTTTGAATCAACAAATCCCTTAATTATTTCATCTGGATTTGTTACTTGTCCAAATATTGAAACTCTACAATAGAATCCATCTTCTTTCCAAATATAGTGTTCATCTTTTGATTGTTTATTTGGTTCAGATTCGAAGGAATCTTCATATTTAAAGACTTCCTTATCACCAATTTTTAAATTCTGAACTTTAATCTCTTTTTGGTCAATTTCTATATATCCATTTTTCTTTATACTTTCATAATCAGGTAAACTTTTTCCTTGTGTAAATGTTAAATGTACGCCTTTTAAGCTATAGAATGTGTTTAATTCATAATTAATCTTTTTATTTTCTATATCAGAATCTCCAGAAATACCTACTGCAGAATCATTTATTTTTATATCGTTATTTATAGTTAATGGCAGCTTTGGATCAAAACCTAAGAGTTCTTTAGCTTTATTTAAGTCCTCTTTATCATATATCACTAAAGTTGCAAGTTCTGTTGAAACCTCTCTTTCTACAGAGTAATTAACATTTTTTAAAGCTTCAGTGTATTTAATTGAAGTTGCAACTTTTCCAGACTTATCATCTTTACTTCCATTTGGATTTTCTGGATCCTGTATCTGTTTATTTCTATTCTCTGCATCTTGCTTTAAAAATTCTTCTATATTTACTTTTGAAACATAAAATTCAAATGAACTACTAACTTTTCCACCTTTCCTAAAATCAAAAAATGTTTTAAAGACATTATCTTTATCGGAAGCCTTTATTACCTCAAAACCATCTGTTGGAGTATAGCCTTCTGGAAGAAAATCCGGCACCTTGAATTTAAATTCTATAACCTCTTGAACTTTTTTCATATCATGATAACTTTTAAGTGTTGAATCAATTATAAACTTACTCTCCTGCTTTTTTACTGCGTCATTATTACTAGAAACTGCAATAATACTATCTGCTTTCATACTTTTAGCATTTACTGCATTTGTAAGTACTACCCCTGATACCGCTATACAATACAGCATGCTACTGCAGTTACCGACATTTTATAGGAACCCTTTTTAAAGTTTTTTATCATTTCTATTCTCCTCCTAATTTGATTTTTTGTCTCAAAGAAAACTGCCAATTGTAGTGCTTTATTATTACTTGAAATTAACTTTGAAAAATTGATTAAGGTCATTCCATAGTCTTCCGCCTTTTCTTCTCCAATAATTTCAAGTACATAAGCATCGCATGCACACTCTCTTTGAAGCTTCATTTTCTTCATACAAAACCATACAATGGGATTGAACCAGTGAAGTATAACAGCAATTACAGCAAGAGAATTATAGACGAGATCTTTTCTTTTATAATGAGTTAACTCGTGTAGAAGTACATGATATAAATACTTATGCTTATCTATACTACATACACATTGTGGTATATAAATTTTAGGCTTAACAATTCCTGATATGCATGGACTTTTAAAACCATCGGAAATATAAACTGCCATATCTTTATTTATATTTACCTCTCTTTTACACTCATCTAATAACTTTATAACAGATTGATCTTCAAGTTCTTCTAAATTCAAGGTTTTTCTTTTAAATCTTTGTTTAAATATTAATAAAAATACAACAGATGCCAAAATTCCAAATGCCCATACACAAGAAACTATACTCAAAATATAAGTAGCTACATCTTCTTTTATTACCTTCCCTTTGATATAATTGGTTTTTTCTGGAGATGCATCTACTGAAAGTACTTTGTTTTTATCTCTGTAATTCCAATAGTACTTTCCTTCCCTCAAAAAATCAGATGTAGCGTAAGTCATGTTTTTTATTGTACTTTGCTTTTCAATATCTAAACTACTTTTATGGTTTTCATGTAGTAAATTAAATGCACTTAAATTACTTTCAAATTGCAAAGGCATTATTAATTTTATAACAACTATAATCCATAAAGCATGCTGGAATCTTACACCAATATGATTATTAAACAATTTTAAAACTAAAATTATTAATAATGCTGTAATACTTGCTGTTACAGATGCATGTAAAACCCATAAAAAGCTTCTTATTAAAATATCCATGTTCAATATCCCCCATTTATACCTGAAAACTAATTTTACTTTTCCTTCTTCTTATTTTTAAGAAGCTGTTCTAATTCTTCAATTTCCTTCTCTGACAGTGATTCTTCTTCTAAAAATTTGGTAAAAAGCATACTCACAGCTCCATCATATACTTTTTGAAGAAACGATTGATTTTCAGCTTTTATGCATTCATCTTCAGATATCAATGGATAATAATTATAGGTTCTGCCTACTTTTTCAAATCCTATTACTTCTTTTTTTACAAGCCTGGTTATAAAGGTTTTTACCGTTTGCGTTGACCACTCCATTTTACTTGTAAGTGAATTGATTATTTTTTCAGATGTTAAAGGATTTTCCTTCCAAAGAAGCTTCATAACTTCCCACTCAGCTGCTGAGATTTTTGGTACTTCTTTCATGTTCATTCCTCCAATTTAAGTTTACAAATGTAGATCTACAATTTCAGTCTACGTTTGTAAACCAAAATTGTCAAGAAATAAATTTGTTTTTTTATAGTATTAATAAGATCAATTGATAAAATTCTATGAAAATCCTAATTTATTTTTATTTTTTTTGTTTAAAATAAATTTAATAAAGATCTCTTTTATTATCTTTGAAATTCTTTTGATTTTTCTCATTTTTATACTTTGACTTTCTTTGACCTTTGTTGTATTATATAAACATAAAGACAGTAAAAAATATATACTAAAATTAAAGGAGTTCATTAAAGAAAATTAAAGATTATAGAGGAGGTTTTATTAATGTTTGACATGGTTCCTTTCAGAAAAAACAATAATTCCATAGCAAAAAGAGGTGATTATTTTAATCAGCTTTTTGATAACTTCTTCAATGATGATTTCTTTGCTCCAATGACCCACTTTGGAAATAGCTTTAGAGTAGATTTAAAAGAAACGGAGAATGAATACATGGTAGAAGCAGATTTACCTGGAATTAATAAAGAAGCTATCGATATTCAATATGAAAATAATTACCTGACTGTTAGTGCTAAAAGAGAAGAAACAATAGAAAATAAAGATAATAACTATGTAAGACGCGAAAGAAGTTATGGACAATTTAGTAGAAGATTTTATATTGATAATGTAAATGAAGAAAAAATAGATGCTTCTTTTAAAGATGGTGTCTTAAAAATTACTTTACCAAAACTAGAAAAAGTAATTATGAATAAAAGAAAAATAGATATTCGTTAATTAATAAAAAAACTAGGT
>NZ_JAEEGC010000126.1 GCF_019207025.1 Clostridium thailandense
CAAATCTTCTAAGCTTTTTTAGAAATATGAGCTAAGACTTGTATAAAAAGTATTTAAATGTGCTTTCAATAACGGTAATATGTCCCTGCGCATAAGTTAAGTGTCTAGTGTGATTGTCTGTATGGTGCGACGGCTCTCTGTGTTATTATCTGGAATCTGAAGTGTTTAGTTTATGTCCTATATCAGCATTTCGTAATCTATAGGCTTTTTCTAATAGGTTGTTTTTATTCTGTTCTTCAGGAACTGAAAAGAAGTCCTGCTGCTCGTGAGTGGGAAAGTATAGATTTAGTAGTCTTTTTTCTAGTGATTGTTGGGTTTCAATGTTTCCATCTGGAAGTATGTGGTTAACTAGAAAGCCGTTTTTAAGTAGCTCTGGAGCAATCATTATGCTTCTGTGGCAGTCTAGGGGATCTTTTTCAGTGCACATTAGCGAAATTGTATAGCCTTTATCTATACCGGTATTAAGCCTTTTTATACCATCCTTAAATGCTTTAGTATGTTTTATTACATCAAAATCTAGATAGCCCTTAGGGGAAAATAAATTCTTGTCATCACGAACTGCACCAAATTCGTCAGCCATGTATATGTACTGAATTTTGTGAAAGGTTAGAAACTTTTTTATGACATTTTTATTAAAGTGGGGAACATACTTTGAAAAAGGAACACTTCTTATGTCAACTATACAATCTATGTTATATTTATTAAGAAGTTGAAGAAAATATATATTGTCATGAGAGGAATGACCTATGGTATAAATAATCTTCATTTCTAATTTCCTTTCTCTAAATTAAAAGGAGCAATTTAGATTGCCCCTCAAATTAGTTAATTATTATTTCAATTTTATAATACCATAAATTTCTTTATTTCATTAATGTAAGGAATATCTAAAAACTTTTCAAGTGTATGCTTTAAGGTACTTTCATATTCTTCATAAATTACCGCAGCTACTTCATTAGCTTGAGTAACATTTGAGGTATAAATATGACAATTTTTAAAATTATTTGATAGGGTACATATAGTATTTAACCTATCTTCTGTTTTTATTCGTACTAGCCAACTTGACTTGTCACACCAACACTTTTCTATAAAAGCGTTATCAGCATTGAATTTTATATTTTTTTTATTTTTATTTTGAATTATATCTGTTATGTCTCCGAAAACTGAGCTAGCAGTTGGAAGCATTCCGGCACCTTTACCTGAGAAAAATACATTTCCTACAGCGTCACCTTCAATGACAATTCCATTTAGCTCATCATCTAGTTTACTTAAGTAAGAATCTAATCTAACCATCACTGGTTGTACGAAGCCATAAACTTTATTGTTTTGGCTTTTACTTACAGCTAACAGCTTAATTGTACATTCATTTAGCTTAGCATATTCAAAATCAATTTTATCTATGCTTGTAATTCCATTCAAATTAAGGTCTTTCCAATTTATCTTTTTGTTATAGGCAATAGTCGAAAGAATAGATAGCTTTCTTGCAGCGTCATAACCTAGAACATCAGAATCAGGATTGGCTTCAGCAAATCCAAGCTCTTGAGCTAATTTTAAAGCATCTTCATAACTTGCATTTTCAGAATACATTTTAGAGAGTATAAAATTTGTTGTTCCATTTAGAATGGCCTTGATTCCAATAATTTCGTTACCAGATAGACATTCTATAAGAGGTTTCAGTATAGGAATACCTCCACCAACACTTGCTTCAAAATTAAGTGTAACTCCGTTAGCTTCTGCTAAATCTAGCAATTCTTTTCCGTGCTCTGCAATTAAATCCTTATTTGCCGTTACTACATGTTTTTTTAGTTTAAGAGCCTTTTTTACGTAATCATAGGCTGGGTGAATTCCTCCCATAACTTCTACAATAATATCTACTGGTGAATTAAACACCTTTTCTATATTATCTGTTATGAGATGATAATTTTGCTTTTGTTCATGTTTACTCTTATCTCTTACAAGTATACTTGATATATTTAAATCTTCACCGGTAATGGATTTAAATTTTTCCTTATTTTTATTTATAAGATCAGCTATGCCAGTTCCTACAACTCCATAACCAAGTACTGATATTGATGCCATAAAAATACCTCCTAAATTTTGTTTGCGATGATAAAAAATATTTATTGAACATTACCAGTAGAATATTCAAATTCCTCTGAGCTTTTTTCACGATTTATTGCATAATTGAGTTCGCTTAAAAAGTTAGATATACAATTGGTGTATTTATCTACTTCAACTAAAAAAGAATCATGACCATAATCTGATTGAATTTCAACATACTCAAGGTTTACACCATTTAATTTTAAAATATCTCGTGCCTTTCTAAGTTCACTTATATTGAAAAGTGTATCGGAACTTATAGCTACAAGTAAAAATTTAGCATGTATACGACTTAATGCCTTCATATAGGACCCGTACTCATTTCTTAGATCAAACAAATCCATCGCACGAGTAAAATACAAATAACTGTTTGCATCAAATCTTTGCACAAGCTTTTCTCCTTGGTAACTCAAATAACTATCTATTTCAAACTCAGCATCAAAGCTGCTAAAAAAGTCACCTATATTACTTTTAGTTCTTCTTCCAAACTTTTTATTCATTAAATCTCTGGTTTGATAAGTTAGCATAGCAATCATTCTTGCTACAGATAAGCCATTAGCAGGAAGGTCCAAACCATAATAGTCTCCGTTATTCCAGTTAGGGTCCCACATGATAGACTTCCTCATTATATGATTGATTCCTACTGCTTCTGTGCTTAAGTTAAGTGGAGCAGCTAAGTTTATAATTCCATCCATGAAGTTAGGATAGGATACTGACCATTGAAGTGACTGCAGTCCACCCATTGAGCCGCCAACTACTGCTGGAATATGATCAATATTGAAATAATCAAAAATTTTTCGCTGAGCATTAACTATATCCTTGACTGTAATTATAGGAAAATTAATACCATAAGGTTTGTTAGTTTCTGGATTTATAGATGAAGGACCAGTAGAACCACAACAGCCTCCAAGTATGTTTGAGCAAACTATAAAATATTTCTTTGTATCAAAAATTTTGCTAGGGCCAACGAAATCTTCCCACCAACCAGGAACATCTAATTCATCATGACTAGCGACATGCGAATCTCCAGTCAGAGCATGAGTTATAAGTATACAGTTATTTCTATCTGCGTTTAACTGGCCGTAAGTTTCAAAGCATATGGTTATCGGACCAAATGTTTTTCCGCTTTCTAAAAGGAAACTTTGATTCTGGCTGAAAGTTAAGTATTCCTTAGTCCCATCCTTCTTATAAGCAAATTCACTCAAGACAGATACCTCCAATTTAAACAATTTAAATACATGAAAATAAAATGCTTAAATTAAATAATTGTATGCAGTGACTGAGATAGGATAACAAATCTTACAAGGTTTTAATTCTGTCACTGCATACAGAGATATTTAATTTAAACAATCTTTTGTTTTGAAATTACAGATTGAAGTATAAATTTATTAGATTTGGTTTAATGCATTGTCAAGGTCAGCTATTAAATCATCTGCATCTTCAATTCCTATAGAAATTCTTATAAGCTCAGGTTTAACACCTGCTTGTAGTAATTGCTCTTCATTAAGTTGAGAGTGAGTTGTAGAAGCAGGGTGGATCAATAAAGATTTAGCATCTCCAACATTAGCAAGGTGTGAGAATATTTCCACTAAGCTTATTACCTTTTTACCTGCTTCAGCTCCACCTTTTACTCCAAATGTGAATATGGAGCCAGGTCCCTTTGGAAGATATTTTTTAGCTAAATCGTAATATTTATTTCCTTCTAGTCCAGGATAGTTTACCCATTCTACTTTAGGATGATTATTTAAAAACTCTGCAATCTTCTTAGCATTGTCTACATGCTTTTGAACTCTTAAAGATAGAGTTTCAAGTCCAAGTGTTAGTAGGAATGAGTTAAATGGGGATATGACTGCTCCCAAGTCTCTTAAAAGAGTTGTTCTAACCTTTAGAATATATGCCGTATTTCCAAATGTTTCCATATATTTAAGTCCATGATAGCTCTCATCTGGTTCAACAAGACTAGGGAACTTACCGTTATCCCAGTTGAATTTTCCTGAATCAACAATTACTCCGCCTATTGACGTTCCATGACCTCCAATGAATTTAGTAGCAGAATGTACAACAATATCAGCACCAAATTCAATTGGTTTTAAAAGATAAGGTGAGGCAAATGTGTTATCAACGATTAAAGGAACACCATTTTCATGAGCAATATCTGCAACCGCTTCGATGTCAACTATGTTGATTCCTGGGTTTCCTATGCTTTCTATATAAACAGCCTTTGTTTTGTCGTTTATAGCTTTTTTAAATTCATCTAGGTTATCAGGATTTACAAGATTGACTTTAATTCCATAGTTTTTTAGAGTATGAACGAATAAAGAGTAAGTACCACCATAAAGAGTTGCAGCAGCTACTATTTCGTCTCCTGCAGTAGCAATGTTTAGTATTGAGTAAGTTATTGCTGCCATTCCTGAAGCAGTAGCCACAGCACCAACGCCCTCCTCAAGTAGTGCAACCCTCTTTTCAAAAACATCACTTGTCGGATTACTTAAACGTGTATATATATTTCCAGGTTTTTTTAAAGCAAATAAGTCTGCAGCATCTTGTGCATCATCAAAAACATAAGAAGTTGTTTGGTATATTGGTAATGCTCTTGATTTTGTAGCAGAATCTACTTCTTGGCCTCCATGTATTTGAAGTGTGTCAAATGATAGTTTCTTTGTCATTGTTAATTCCTCCTAAAGAATAATTGTTTTGGACGGAACTTCTATTTTGATTTTTTATTTAATACAGAGATAAAATTTAAAATAAAAAATCTTCTTGCAGATGAGCCTGCAAGAAGATACATTTTCTTCTTAGCTCCTCATCTTTCAGGTGGTTAACCTGCTGGAATTAGCACCGTTGAATAATAAATATTCAGGTTGCCGGGCGTCATAGGGCCAGTCCCTCAGCCTCTCTTGATAAGAAGTTCCGTATTCGATTGATGAAATCATACCAAAAATTTATAAAGGTTGTCAACATCTTTTTTTCAAAAAAGTGAAATATTAAATTAGTAAGCTTGCAACAAGGATTGATTTTATTAGAGTTTTCATAATAAAAATTTTTTTCAATTAGTTATAATGTTTATTAAAAAAAATTATATTGACAATGAAACTAATAAGTATTAATATTAGCAGTAAATATGATAAAATAATAGGTTCTTATCGAGAGTGGTGGAGGGACTGGCCCTATGAAACCCGACAACCGGCATTCTGTATGAATGTATCGGTGTCAATTCCTGCAGAATAAGTTCTATTCTGGCAGATAAGAAAAATAGCTAGAGTATTTAAATAGATATTTTGAAGCTGCTTTTCTTATGAAAAGCAGTTTTTTTTAAAATAAATAAAATGAAAATATGTACAGGAACTGACTTATATTCTATGAACAAATATTATACTATGAAAAGCTATTATTAAGAACATAGAAGAAATTTGTAAGTTGGCAAATCTATAGTGTGTTAAGGAGGAGATGGCTATATGATATTTAAAGATCTATTAAATAATAAATTAAATAATAAATTTATATTCTTTGATGGGGCTATGGGAACTATGCTTCAGAAAGAAGGACTTAAAGTAGGAGAATTACCAGAAACTCTTAATATAACAAATTCGGAAACCATAAAAAGAATACATAAACAGTATATAGATGCTGGAGCAGATATAATAATTACCAATACCTTTGGAGCAAATGAACTGAAATATAGTACATCTGAATATTCTGTTGAGGATGTAATAACTGCTGGAGTAAATAATGCAAGAGAAGTAGCTGATGATAAACTTGTAGCATTGGATATAGGACCGACTGGACAAATTATGGAACCTTCAGGAACTTTAAGCTTTGAAACTGCATATGAATTGTTTAAAAAGCAAGTAATAATAGGTGAAAGAGCAGGAGCAGATGTAATTCTTATTGAAACTATGTCTGACTTGTATGAGGCTAAAGCAGCTATACTTGCAGCTAAGGAGAATAGTTCACTTCCTGTTCTCTGCACTATGACATTTCAAGAAGATGGCAGAACATTAATGGGAACAGACCCAAAAACAATGGTATTTGTTTTGGAAGGACTTGGGGTTGACGCTTTAGGTGTAAACTGTTCTTTAGGACCCAAAGAACTTATGCCAATCGTAGAAGAAATTTTGAAATATGCATCTATTCCGGTAATGGTTCAGCCTAATGCAGGTCTTCCTAGATATGATGGAGAGAAAACTGTTTATGATATAAAAGCAGGAGAATTTGCAGAATATATAAAGATTATGGCTCAAAAAGGAGTAAGAATTTTTGGAGGATGCTGTGGAACAGATCCTGAATTTATAAACAAATCCTCAGCTGCTTTAAAGGGAATAAGTCCTTTGAAGACAGAAATAAAAGGTTTTACTGCAATCACATCGGGAACAGATACTGTAATTTTAGATGATAAGGTAAGGTTTATTGGTGAAAGAATAAATCCTACAGGTAAGAAGCATTATAAGCAAGAGTTGAAAGCAAAAAG
The DNA here is from genome assembly GCF_019207025.1 of Clostridium thailandense. Classification (GTDB taxonomy): domain Bacteria; phylum Bacillota; class Clostridia; order Clostridiales; family Clostridiaceae; genus Clostridium_AM; species Clostridium_AM thailandense. The sequence continues at coordinate 6,566 of NZ_JAEEGC010000126.1, forward strand.
TGTTAACTACATACAATCTGAGGCAGTAAAACAAAAAGAAGAGGGTGCAGCTGTTATAGATTTGAATGTAGGATTGCCTGAAATTGATGAAGTAGAGATGATAACTAAAGCGGTAAAGGCTATTCAAAAGGTTGTGCAAATCCCAATTAGTATTGATAGCTCTAATCCAGAGGCAATAGAAGCAGGAGCAAGAATTTATAATGGTAAGCCTGTTATAAATTCCGTAAATGGAAAAGAAGAAACTATGAAAAAGATATTTCCTATAGTTAAAAAATATGGCGGATGTGTTATAGCACTTACTATAGATGAAAATGGTATACCTAGTTCTGCAGAAGGAAGATTTAAAATAGCTGAAAAAATAGTTAATGAAGCTAAGAAATATAGAATAGATAAAAAAGACATAATTGTAGACTGCCTTGCATTAACAGCTTCAGCACAACAAAAAGAAGTTTTAGAAACTGTAAAGTCCATAGAACTGGTTAAGGAAAGACTTGGAGTTAAAACCACACTTGGAGTAAGCAATGTATCTTATGGTATGCCTAGGAGAGAAATATTAAATAGAGCATTTTTATCAATAGCATTGTATGCAGGTTTGAACTTACCAATTATTAATGGTGCGGATGAAGAGATGAAAGATACTATAGATGCTTTTAATGTACTTTCAAATACTGATAAAGAAGGGAAAGACTATATTAGTAAATATTCAGATAGAAAAAATGAAGCTAATAATGAAAAGAAACCTTCAGTTGATAATAAGGAAAATAATAAAGAATTAAAGCAAATAATTATTGATGGAATGGAAGAAGATGCTGAAGCAAGTACAGAGGAACTTTTAAAGATAAAAGAGCCACTGGAAATAGTAAATAATTATATTATACCCGCATTAGATTATGTAGGAGAGCAGTACGAAGAAAAAGAAATTTTTCTACCTCAACTAATTCAATCTGCGGAAACCGTAAAAAAATCCTTTAGTGTTATTAAGAAAAACATGTTGGCAAAGGGTGAAGATAACATAGATAAAGGAAAAATAGTTTTAGCAACAGTTAAAGGTGATATACACGATATCGGTAAAAATATTGTCAAGGTGCTTTTAGAGAATTACGGATTTAAGGTTATAGATTTAGGAAAAGATGTACCAATAGAAAAAGTTGTTGAAGCTGTTAAAGAACATAATATTAAACTTGTAGGACTCAGTGCATTAATGACAACAACGGTAATAAGTATGAAGAAAACCATAGAAGCTTTAAGAGAAAATAATCTTCAATGCAAGGTATTTGTAGGAGGAGCTGTACTAAATGAAGAATACGCAGAAATGATAGGTGCAGATTTTTATGCCAAAGATGCAAGGGAATCAGTAAGAATCGCAGAAAAAATTTTTGTGGAATAATTTCTTTAATTAGGATAAAATAATATAATAATGAGCTTTTGTGGAGGGGTAAAATGAATGAGAAAATAGGTAAATTTGTGCCAGATATAAAAGGAACGCTTAGGAGCCGTAGGCTAGATATTCCTCAAGCTATTAGATCTGCTAGTGGAATAAAAATATTTGGTAAAAGGTTAAAATCTTTTATATTTACAACGGATATAGCTGTTATAAAAAATAATAATGCTGATGCGATTATGGCGGTTTATCCATTTACTCCTCAGCCTGTAATAACAGAAGTACTAGTATCAGCTTCTGATGTACCGGTATTTTGTGGTGTCGGTGGTGGACTTACTATGGGTAAAAGAGTAGTAAACCTTGCACTAGACGCAGAGTTCAAGGGAGCTATGGGTGTAGTGGTAAATAGCCCTACATCTAATGAAATTATACAGGCAATGAGAGATGCTGTAGACATTCCGATTATAGTTACGGTAGTATCTGAAAAAGAAGATATACGTGCTAGGATAGAATCGGGAACTACAATATTTAATGTAGCTGCTGGTAGTAGAACAGCAGAGGTAGTTAGAAAGATAAGAGAAGGTTATGCAGATTTTCCTATAATAGCTACTGGGGGTAAAAGCGAAGAGAGTATAATGGAAGTAATAGAAGCTGGCGCTAATGCGATTAGTTACACTCCACCAAGTACAGGTGAACTATTTAAAGAAACTATGAATAAATACAGAAATATGGATAGATAAAATAGAATCAGGTTGTGTTGCCGTTTTACTATAAGTGTAATGGCTCCACAACTTGATTTTATTTTGTGAAGAATTTTGATTTTATAAACTTATGATGGAATAGCAGATATTTTTGTATATTTAATAATTTTTATAATATAAATTCATTATAATTATGCAAAAGGTATTAAAGAAATTAATAATTCATTTGTGGGAAAATATATATAGATAAATTTTTTGATTATGTAAAAAATAATGAAAACGCTTTTAAAATGCTAAGATTTTCAACTTGGCTACATAATTGCTCTAAGTTGATAGTTTGCATGTATAATAAAATATATATAAAAATATTAAAAAAGGTATTGCATAAGTATTATTAAATATGTATAATTATAATAAAATAACAGTTCGAAATAAGAATTAAGTATTAGGTAGAGAATAGAGCAAAAATAAAAAGCGGATTATTCTCAATTTCTTGTTAAAAAGGGGAGGAAAATATTATGAAAGATAAAGTTGTTTTAGCATATTCAGGAGGATTGGATACATCAATAATTATTCCTTGGCTTAAGGAGAACTATGACTTAGAGGTTATTGCAGCTTGTATAAATGTAGGTCAGGAAGATGATATGGAAGCAGTTAGAGCAAAGGCTTTAAAAACTGGAGCTTCAAAAATATATATAGAAGAAGTAGTGGAAGAATTTGTAACTGATTATATATACAAGGGTATAAAAGCAGGTGCTGTATATGAAGAAAAATATCTGCTTGGAACTTCTTTTGCAAGACCGCTAATTGCAAAAAAATTAGTTGAAATAGCACACGCTGAAGGCGCAAAATATATAGCTCATGGAGCTACAGGAAAAGGAAATGACCAGGTGCGTTTTGAGCTTGGTATAGCAGCTTTTGACCCTACAATAAAGGTAATTGCACCATGGAGAATATGGGATATAGCGTCAAGAGAAGATGCTATAGATTATGCTAAAGCTAAGGGAGTAGATGTACCTGTAGATAAGGTGAAAATATACTCAAGAGATCAGAACTTATGGCACCTAAGTCATGAAGGTGGAGAACTTGAAAAGCCACAAAATGAGCATAATCAAGATATGTATCTTATGACAACTCCTCCTGAAAAGGCAAAGGATGAAGCAACTTACGTGGAAATATATTTTGAACAAGGAATTCCAACAATGTTAAATGGAGATAAAATAGCTCCAGTAGCATTGATAGAGACTTTAAATAGAATTGGTGGAGAAAATGGAGTAGGAATAATCGATATAATAGAAAACAGATTGGTAGGAATGAAATCAAGAGGAGTTTATGAAACTCCAGGTGGAACAATCCTTTATGAAGCACATAAGAATCTTGAAAGATTAACTCTCGACAAGCAAACTTTCCACTTTAAACAAATAGTTGCACAAAAATATGGAGAATTAGTATATGATGGGTTATGGTTTACACCGCTAAAAGAAGCACTAGATGCTTTTGTAGATTCTACTCAGAAAAATGTAACTGGTTCAGTAAAATTGAAGCTATATAAAGGTAATATAATGGTATCAGGTATAGATACACCATATGCTCTTTATGATGAACATATATCTTCCTTTGGTGCAAGTTCATACAGCCATAAAGATGCAGAAGGATTTATAAACCTATTTGGTCTTCCATTAAAGATTAAAGCTATGATGGAAATGAAGAAGGAAGGTTAGTCATGAAGCTTTGGGGTGGAAGATTTAAAAAGGCTGAAAATAAGCTTATGGAGGACTTTAATAGTTCCCTAAGCTTTGATAGAACACTTTATTATGAAGATATAGAAGGAAGTACTGCACATGTTAAAATGCTCACTAAATGTGGAATTTTAACAGAGGAAGAGTGTAATGAAATAATAAAGGGATTAAATTCAATACTTTCAGATATAGAAAATGGAATACTTGAAATAGAAGGTGACTATGAAGATATTCACAGTTTTGTAGAAATGAATCTTATTGAGAGAATTGGTCAAGTTGGAAAAAAACTTCATACATCTAGAAGTAGAAATGATCAAGTGGCAGTAGATTTAAGATTATATGCAAAGAAAAAAGCTTTTGAGGTTGTAGAAAACATAGAGGAACTTCAAAGTACAATAATAAAGCTTGGTGAAGCGAATAACTGTATTATGCCAGGATATACTCATCTTCAAAGAGCGCAGGTAGTAACATTCAAGCATCACATTATGGCTTATCATAATATGCTTGTAAGAGACAAAAAGAGAGTGCTAAATGCTATTGATATTTTAGATGAAAGTCCATTAGGCTGCTGCGCATTAGCAGGAACAACTTATAACATTGACAGAAGTTTTACAGCAGAGCAGTTAGATTTTAAAAAACCAGTAGATAACTTCTTAGATGGAGTTAGTGATAGAGATTATGTTATAGAGTTACTATCATGTTTTTCAATAATAATGATGCATTTAAGTCGTTTAAGCGAAGAATTAATCTTATGGAGCAGTAAAGAATTTGACTTTATTGAAATAGATGATGAATTTTCAACAGGAAGCAGCATTATGCCTCAAAAGAAAAATCCAGATGCAGCTGAACTTATAAGAGGTAAAACCGGGAGAGTATACGGCTCGCTTATGTCACTGCTTACTACGATGAAAGGCATTCCCCTTGCCTATAACAAGGATATGCAGGAGGACAAAGAACAGTTTTTCAATTCCTTAGATACTATACTAAGTTGTTTGAAAATTATGCGAGGTATGCTCTCCTCATTAAAGATTAAAAAGGAAAATACCTTTAAGGCTGTTAAGAAAGGTTTCTTGAATGCCACAGAGGCAGCAGACTACCTTGTGAATAAAGGAATGCCTTTTAGGGATGCTCATAAAGTAATAGGGGAAATAGTACTTTATTGTGAAGAAAAAGGTAAGGCTATAGAGGATATAACATTAGAAGAATTAAAGAATTTTAGTAAATCATTTGAAAAAGACGTATATGAATTTATAGATTATGAGAATACTCTAAATAGAGGAATCAAAATAGAACTTAAATAACATTGCCCCAAATTTTTATTAAATTAAATATAGAGAGAGGAAAGGCTTTTTTATAAGACTTTCCTCTTTCGCATTTAGAGATATTTTAATTTCAAACTACTATTTAACTTCTCTAGGGTCTCTATCTCTGTCTCTATCCCTTCCGAAAAATGAAAGGGCATACAAGCCAGCGATACCAACAAGGGCATACACTATCCTGCTAAATGATGACATAGTGCCAAATAAAGAATCCACTAAGTTAAAACCGAAGAAACCTATTAGTCCCCAGTTTATAGCACCTATAACAACCAATATTAGTGCAATTATATCTAGTGCTCTCATATTCACATCTCCTTTATAATTTTATACATAAATATTATTCGCAAATATGTAAAAAATATAAGTAGAGAATGAAAATAAGAGAATTTTGTTTTAAAAATATATTTACTTATCTAGAATATTCAATTCCATATTTCTATCTATTGGCTGTACTAAAGATATGAAGGTATCTGTCCTTTGAATTCCATCAACAGCTTGAATTTTGTTCATTAACAAATTTTGAAGATCAGCTATACTTTTACATATGACTTTTACAAAAATTGAATACTGGCCTGTAGTATAGTGAAGCTCAACGATTTCATTTATTAATTTTAACTGTTCTAGAACCATGTTATAAGAATTTGCTTTATCGAGGTAAATTCCTACAAAACAACATACATCATATCCTAGTTTTGAGGTATCTAATATAAGTTTTGTGCCCTTTATGATACCTATATCCTCCATTTTTTTCATTCTAACATGAATAGTTCCACCACTTACATGGCATTGTCTTGCTATTTCTAAAAATGGGGTTCTTGAATCTTTAATAAGTATATCAAGAATTTGCAAGTCCAGATCATCTAAGCCGTTAATTTTTAAGTTCATATATACCACTCCTCGTTTGTTCCATAACACACTTAATACTATAATGAATGTACTATTATTATATCAGAAATTTTTATTAATTTGATGAAATTAAACCTTATAATGCTAATAAAAGTTATTTTTATTTGCTGTTTGTTTCAAATTTATATAATATTCAGTAGTATTATTTAATAATATTTTAATATACTATTAAAATATTTCAACAGTATTATTGAATAAATTACAAAATAAAATTTTAATATATTGAGAAGTAACTTAAAAAGTATTGCTATAACAAGAAAAGTATATAATAATATAATTGACATATATTAATCTAAAGGGGGAAGCGTAAAATGCCACTATGGTTAAAAGTAGTTCTTCAAATTTTATTTTTTGTATTTATATTCTTAGTAGTTTATAATCAATTGAAGATTCATGTTTTATCAAAATTTCATCCGAATAAGTGGATTATCCTAGGATTATCTGTGGCATCATTTTTTATTCCAACTGCTATAACTGTTTACCTTAATTATAATATAAATGGAACCGTATGGCAGTATGTTCAGTCGGCGGTGTTTATAGTACTATTTTTGTGGTTTATAGATCTAAAGAATGGGGCCATTAATAATACATATAGTGGAAGAAGCTCAAAAAAGAAAAATGATGTTGTTATAAAGCCTAAAGCAAAACCAAATAGAGCAAATAAAAATCAAAAGAAGTAGAAATACCTAATAAAGCTGAGTTAAAATACTTGGCTTTATTTAATTTTATAAAATCAAGAATAATTAGGATATCTGACAAATTATATAGTAATTTATGTCGAAAAAAATATTTTTTAAAAATATATTGACCGATTATGGGATTGATGGTATTATATTAATTGTAAATGAAGTCGAAAAGTATCAATTAACTTATTGATACTGTAAGCCTTTCATTAAACAATATCCCCTATTTAGCCGCATGCTCCCCCATGTAGGCTTTTTTTTATGTTCAAATAAGCTTGCCTTCAGATAGTATTCTTTGGAATATTATGGTTGGCTATTTTATCTTTTAATGTTATATAAAGTAATAACTAAGGCAAACGATAATTAATGTAAGCCTTGAGAATAAATATGAATGTTTCTAGGGGGTCATTATGAATAGAAGTACAAATATAATTGCTGCAGTGATAACTGTGTTTTTAATACATAATAGTTGTGTTTTTGCAGAACCGGCATCTAATGTGAATAGTTTTGAAAATCAAATTCAAAATTATGAAACTCAGATAGAGGAATTAGATAATCAGATAGAAATGACTATGAAAAAAATGAATGATAATAATAAAGAAATTGAAAACACACGAAACGATATTATTAATTTGGAATCAAATATTAAAAACACTGAAAAAGATATTGAAGGAAAGCAAGATTTACTTAAAAAAAGAATCAGGTCGGCATATATTACAGGAACAGATGGATATATGGAAGTACTATTTACTTCTGATAGTCTAGGAGAATTTTTAGGTAAAGCTGAAATACTGAAAAGTATAATAGACTTTGATAACAATGCTATCAGAGATTTATTTAGTAAAAAAGATAAGATAATTTCTGCTCAAAAAAAGATAAAACAAAAAAACGATATGTTGCTATCGCTAAAATTAGATAATGAAAAAAAACTTAAGGAACTTGGAACAAATAAAGAAAAGCAGCAAAAAGCACTAGTTGAAACTAAGGAGAAGCAGAAAGAATATGCTGTGCAATTAGCAGCGGAGCAAGCTAGAATTAAGGCACAAGCAGAGGAAGCTTTAAGGCAAGCTAGATTAGCAGAAGCCGCTAAGCAAGATCAACAAAGAGTAACTGCGTCTAACAAAAATAATACAACAACAGAAACTGTATCTAGAGGCTCAAGTAATAAAAATAATTCAAAACAAAATAGTAATTCATTTTCTTCAAGTAGTGGTTCAGTAGTATCTTATGCGTCAAAATTTATAGGTACTCCCTATGTTTGGGGAGGAACGACACCAAGCCCAGGCTTTGATTGCTCAGGATTTACTCAATATGTATATGGTAATTTCGGAATATCTATAGGTAGGACTACCTATGATCAAATAAATGATGGTGTAGAAGTTTCCAGAGACAAGCTTCAGCCAGGAGATTTAGTTTTTTTTGGGACAAAGGATAATCCGCATCATGTAGGCATGTATATTGGCAATAACTGTTACATACATGCACCACGTACAGGAGATTCAATAAAAATATCACCCTTAACCAGAAGTGATTATTTAACGGCTAGAAGAGTAAAATAATAAAAATGTAATGAAAAATTTAAATGGGTTCCTATTGGAGCCCATTTAAATTTTAGTGTGTATTTTATAAAGCATCTGTACTGAATGTATAGGTGTTCTTTATATTATGCTGCATCAGAATAATATTCAATTTTCTTTCCTGACTTGAAATGTCCTACCCAAGCCTTAATGCTTTCAAACAATATAGCAATTAACATTATTATTAATATTACCGATAATACTACAAGCAAGTACTGTTTTGTTGGTATATAAGTTAGAACGATGTTTTCGATTGAGGCAACAAATGTAACTGCTGATATAAATATCATTGGTATTATAGTTAATGCAACGTACTGTTCTTTTCTTAGTTTAATTAATATAGTAGTACCGATTGCAAAGGTTATAGCTGCTAACATCTGGTTAGCCACACCGAATAATGCCCATATTGTTGATATATTACCTGTAAAGAGTAAATATCCCCAACAAGCTGACATCAAGAAGCTGAAGAATATTATATTAAACCATGAATCTTTCTTAGCGAAAGGCTTGTACACTCTTCCTAATAAATCTTGGAACATATATCTTCCAGTTCTTGTACCAGAATCTATAGTTGAAAGTATAAATAATGCTTCGAACATTATGCAGAAGTGATACCAGTAAGCTGCTAAGGTTTTCATACCTGGCAATTTAGAGAATACATAAGTCATACCAACTGCTAGTGAAACAGAACCGCCTGTTCTACCTGCCAGCTTTTCACCAACTAATTGTGCTAACATTGGTAGTTCCTTTGGAACCATACCCATATGAGCAAATACAGCAGGTGCAGAGTTTATAGCAAAATAATCAGCTGTTGGCAAGCAAGTTGCTGCTATTAATGCCATCATAGCCACGAAAGATTCTATAAGCATACCGCCAAATCCAATAGGTAATATGTCTCTTTCATTTGCAATAAGTTTAGGTGTTGTTCCTGTTGATATTAAGCAGTGGAATCCAGATAAAGCTCCGCATGCTATTGTTATGAACAAGAATGGGAATACTGATCCATTTACTATTGGTCCATGTCCTGCAATGAAGGGTGTGAAAGCTGGCATTTGAATTTTAGGATTCAATATTATTGTCCCAAATGCTAGGGCAACCATTACCCCTACTTTCATGTAAGTACTTAGATATCCTCTAGGTACTAATATCAACCAAACTGGAACAACTGCTGCCAGGAATCCGTATATAGCTAATATTAAAGACATTTGCTTTACGTTAAATGTCAATAAGTTTCCAAGTGCAGTACCTTGTAAATGAGGTCCATAGTATAGACCGAAAATTATAAGTGCCATACCTATTATAGTTGCTTCACCAAGCTTACCTGGTCTCACATATTTAAGATAAAGACCTACAACCATAGCTGCTGGAATTGTAAAACCAACTGAAAAAGTTCCCCATGGGCTGTTAAATAGAGAGTTAACAACTGGAAGTCCTAATCCAGCCATTGTTATAATTAGGATAAATAATACTGCTATAGAAGATATAAATCCCATCCTATCTCCAAGACAATCTCTAGCAATTTCTGCTATGGATTTTCCATCGTGTCTTACTGATGCAAATAGAATTACCATATCATGTACAGCGCCTGCTAAAACACCACCGATAAGTATCCATAGTGTTCCTGGTAAATATCCAAACTGAGCTGCTAGAACTGGCCCGATAAGTGGTCCGGCACCTGCAATAGCTGCAAAATGGTTTCCTAAAACTACCCACTTATTTGTCGGAACATAGTCTCTGCCATCCTCAAATTTTTTTGCAGGTACAGCTCTATTTTCGTCTAAGGCTAACACTTTGGCTGCCATGAATGAACCATATAAACGATAGCCTATTGTCAGCACCAAAACAGAGGCAATAATAAGTACAATAGAACTCATAAATAATACCTTCTTTCCATTTTTTCATTCATTAATAAGTTAAATCGATTACATGTATTATAATAATACTTTTTACTATATAATCATTAATTATTGAATGAAATGCAAAGAACTATACATGAAATACATTTATATATTCATAATCTGTTTAAATTCTTTTAAATTACTTCTGCTTACAGGCACTTCGTAATCTATATCTTGCAGCTTTAAATTATAAGTATTATTAAACCAAGGTATTATTTCTCTTATTTTTGATATGTTTACTATATATGATCTGTGACACCTAAAAAAAATATCCTTTGGCAAAGTATTATAAAATTCAGATATGCTAAGATTTACTGAATACTCCTCATCCTTTGTGAATACGTGAGTTACTCTTTCTCTTGCAATACAATAATATATATTATCTATATCTACCACTATAATTTTTTCATTCTTCCAAAGGTTTATTTTATTAGTTATTTTACTTTTACGCGAAGTATCTTTCGGCCTGCTATAAGTCATTTCTAGCTTCTTTAACATAGAGATGATTCTAGATTCGGAGTAAGGTTTTAGTATGTAGTCAAAGGCTTCTATTTCAAAGGCCTCTACTGCATGTTCTTTATAGGCTGTTATAAACACTATGTAAGGTTTTTTAGAAAACTTACTTATATTTTGTGCAAGTAACACACCATCTAGTGAGGGGATGTTTATATCTAGGAATATAACATCAACTTCATTTTGCTGAATAAATTTAATAACATCGATCCCATCCTCGAATTCATCTACTATTTCTATACTGCTATAATTTTTAATAAAGTATTTAAGCTCCTCTCTTGCTAGGAATTCATCTTCTACTATTATTGATTTCATTTTCTCACCTCTTTATGTAAAATTCTATTTTAGTTCCTTTTTCTAATCTCTTTATTTTAAGGCCTTTTCCATAAATAATTTTAAGTCTTAAATGTACATTATAGAGACCAATTTTATTTTCAGGAACGTTATCGTTATAAACTCGTTCTATCACTTCTTCACTTATACCGATACCACTATCAACTATAGATATTTTAACCTTTTCTCCTTGGTCTTTTACACTAATACTTACAGTTCCTTTTCCTTTATCTTTTAAGATACCATGTATTATGGCATTTTCAACGAGAGGTTGTATTGTAAGACTTGGTATCTTGACATCTACAGCATCAATATCATAAATTATGTTTAATTTATCTCCAAATCTAGCCTTTTCTATTTCTATATAGTCTTTAACCTGCTTAAGTTCCTTTTTGATATCTATAAATTCATCATTTAGTTCTATGTTAAATCTTAAATAACTAGATAAGTTTATTATAAGCTCTCTTGCTTTATTAGGGTCTATTCTTATAGATGAAGCTATTGCATTTAAAGCATTAAATAGGAAATGGGGATTAATTTGTGTCTGTAACGCTTTAATCTCTGCTTTGTTTGCCATTTCCTTTATTTGTTCAATTTTTGATACTTCCATTAAAGTGGATATGATTTGAGAAAGCCCTACTGCAAGGCTTTGCAGTGAATAAGTTATCCTGTAAGCTTTTACATAATATATTTTTAGAGATCCTATTACTTCGCTTCTTTCTTTAAGCGGTATTATAATAGCGGACCTTATCATTTCACTTCTGTTATCTAAGCCGTTATTTTTTATGATTATTTCTTCACTATCTATGGCCTCTTTGGTTACATCGCTTATTGCCACATGACCCATATTATAATATTCTTGTCCAACTCCAACATAAGCCAATATATTTATTCTATCAGTTATAGCTACTGCATCCGCCTTAATATCTTCTTTTATAATATTGCATATCTTATTTAAGGAATCACTATTTATATTTCTGAAATATGGAAGAGTTTTGTTTGCAATTTCAAGGGCCAGCTTTGCCTGACTAGCAGCTATTTTCTCTCTATCATCTTCTACACTTTGAACTAATAAAACAATAAATCCTACGCTAACCTGACCAGCTATCATTGGAATAGCAATTTTAGATACAATGTCAGCCCCTAGAGAATATGGTTTACTTAGTATAAGTATAAGCGTCATTGTAATTGCTTCACTAAACATACCAGTGGCAATGCCAGCTAACCACTTGTATTTCTTTTTTACCTTTTTGTTAATATATCCAGATATTAATCCTGCAGCTATACTACTTATAAGACAAGGCATTGAAGTTATCCCATGGATATCTATTAAGTATCTATGAAGCCCGGATACAACACCTGTTACTATTCCTACTAATGGACCAAATAGCACGCCTCCAGATACGATAGTAATTGTTCTGACATTTACCAGTGAGCCTTCTACGTTTAGCCCTGTATAAGTTGCCATTACAGCGAATAAAGAAAATACTGTACAAAGAATTGCATAATCTTTTTTCTTATAATTCTCTTTTAGGAAAATTTCTCTAAAACTTTGTACTCTGGTTATGATAAATAAACATATTAGTAGTAATGTAGCTCTATTTACATATTGCATTAGTATATCATATACATACTGCAATAAATCGCCTCCCTTTTTAAAAAACTATAAAATTAGCTTAAGGTTTTACAACAGATAGCTGTTGTTAACTAAATGCTTTAGAAAATAATTATATCATAAGTGATAGTATAACGTTATTTCTTTGCTAAAAAGTGTTTAATCTTAAAATTCTTGTTTCTAACAAGATTTATTTTAGCAGAAAAAATAAGCTTTAAGTACTCAGCTCAAGTACCTAAAACCTATTTATATTTGAGTATTAATGAATAAATCTTCTTTTTCTGATAACCCTAAAAGTTGTACTTGGACTTTATTAAAGTAGAGAAATATTAACACAGTTTAGCTGCAGCCCGTAGTTGAACCGCAATCAAGACATACCATGCAGGTTCCATTTCTAACCATCCTAGTACTTGCACAGTTAGAACAGGTAAAACCATATAAACGTTCACCATCTATCTTTTTTGTCTTAAAGCCATTTTCAGATGTCTTTGACATATCAGCGGCAGTTCCAAAATTACTAGATAAATTATCTTCATCATAATTTTCTGGCTTAACCTGACATCTAGAAAAATCTCCGAGTTCTATATCAATTACCTTACTTATTAAATCAGATATAGAGGTTACATATTTTATATAAGGGTGTTTCTGAACAAATCCATAAGGTTCATACTTTTGACCTTTAAGCATTCTTGCTATATCCTGAGGCGGTACGTGATACTGGAGCATTACGGAAATTGATTTTGATAATGAATTTAAAAGCCCTGTAATTATAGTTCCTTCTCTATCAGTAGTTATATATATCTCGGAAATTTCACCATTCTCACGTCTATTAACAGTTGTGTATATTTTAACATCATCAATCTGAGCTGGGTGAGTGGTGCCTCGACGTATGCCAACCGGCTTATCACGTCTTGAGTATTTTATTCCCTTTTGAAGTTCTTTAGTTTTTTCAAGAAGCTGTTTATAAGTTAGATTCTCTAGTTTAGAATCTGCATTATCTGCTAAACTTGTATTTAATGGTTGAGATGCTTTCGAGGAATCTCTATATAGAGCAATCCCTTTAACACCAAGCTTCCATGAAGATAGAATAACATTTTTGAAATCTTCTATAGTAGCCGTTTTCGGTAAATTTACAGTTTTAGATACAGCACCAGATATAAGTGGAGTTATACAAGATACCATCATTACATGGCCCATTGGAGCTATGTATCTTTCCCCACTTCCGCAGCGATTAGAAGTATCAAATATAGGTAAATGTTCATCCATCAAATGAGGAGCACCTTCAATTTTACCATCTAATATTTTTTCATAAGTATAGCCATTCTCGGTTACAGTTTCTTTCTGTACTACATAATCTAGAATGTCTTCAATTTGCTCTTTAGTATAACCTAATTTCTTTAATGCCGTTGTTATAACTGGATTTATTATTGTTAGGAATCCTCCACCAGAAAGTTTTTTATAAACTATATGGCTAAAAAATGGTTCTATGGAGGTAGCACCACAATCCATAGCAAAAGAGATAGTGCCAGTAGGAGCTATAACTGAAACTTGTGCATTTCTATATCCGAATTTATAACCCAAGTCTAGTGCTTTAATCCAGCAATTTTTAAGAGTGAAACCAATAGATTTTAGTCCCTCTTTTTCTAATATTCCGTGATTTACTTTTAAAGGAGTATAGTTTAAATCTTCAAAGTTATCACTAAATTCTATGTTTATATCTTGTTCACTCAAAAGATTAGAGTCTACTCCAGCAGCTTTAGCATGGTTTCTAATAACTCTCATCATATAGGGTTTATTAATTTCGAATTTTTCAAAAGGTCCTATATCTTTAGAGATTAAAGAAGATATATAGTAGGAATAACCTGTTAATATACCAATTAATGATGAGGCTAATGTTCTAGACTCTTTTGAATCATAAGGATAGCCCATCACCATAAATAGTGATGCTATGTTGGATATTCCAAGACCTGTTGGTCTAAACATATAAGTTTTTCTTGCGATATCCTCAGTAGGATACTGGCCCCAATGTATTGATGCTTCAAGTATTAGTTGAGTAAGTCCTATTATATGTAGGTAGCCATCTAAATCAAACTTATTAGTATTTATGTCATAGAATCTATATATATTTATAGATGCCAGATTACAAGAGGAATCATCTAAAAATGCATATTCACCACAAGGATTTGTGGAATTAATTTTATTATAAGGGGCATTTAAAATTCCATCTTCACCAGCAGGACATGTATGCCATGCATTAAAGGTATCGCTAAATTGAGGAGCAGGATCTGCACATTGCCAAGCAGAAGAATTAAATGCTTCCCAAATTTCTGAAACCTTTTTTAATTTGTTTAACTTAGGATCTACTCTACCTTTAAGTTCTATAGTAGAATCTTGGTCTTTTGATAAATTATCAACTTTTTCCATAAAATAGTCAGAAAATCTTATAGAATTGTTACTATTTTGCCCTGAAACTGTTTCGTAAGCTTCACCATCTATATCTATGTCATATCCCATTTTACCTAGAGATCTTACTTTATTTTCTTCTTTCGCTTTCCAGGTTATGAATTCTATGATTTCAGGATGATCTACGTCAAGACAGACCATTTTGGCTGCTCTTCTAGTAGTTCCGCCAGATTTTATTGCACCGGCATTTCTATCCAATCCCTTTAAAAAGCTCATAAGTCCTGAAGAGGCACCACCGCCGGAGAGTTTTTCTCCTTTTGCACGTATGGATGAAAAGTTAGTACCTGTTCCGGAACCACCCTTAAAGAGTTTAGTTTCTGTAACATATTGTTCAGATATAGAGTGAGGGCCCAAAAGTTTATCTTCTATAGAAAGTATAAAACAAGCTGATGCTTGAGTTCTGGAATAGTTATCTGCACTTTCAACAACCTTGCTTTCTTCTTCATCAAAATAATAGTTCGATTGCTTACTACCTTTTATATTATAGGATTGAGCCAATCCTGTATTAAACCATTGGGGAGAATTAGGAGCATACATTTGATTCAATAGACCATATATGCATTCATCATAAAAAATGGAGGATTCCTCATCAGTTTTTATAATTCCTTCATCTTTTAAAGCCTCAACCCAAAAGTTAACCATCCTGTGTGCTACGGCTTTCATACTGTTTTCATAACCGGTTTCATTTGGTATTCCTGCTTTTCTAAAATACTTTGAAGCAATAATATCACAGGCAGTTTGAGAATAATGTTCAGGAAACTCTAAATCTTTCATATCAACTAATACTTTGCCGGTTTTATGATCTTTTAAAAATACATCGACCTTTTTCCAACTAAACAGGTCAAATACGGTTTTATCTTTATCCAATTTTTTAGTATAATATCTTTTAAATAAATCTTTTATAGAATCCAATAAAAGTTACCTCCTTAGAAAAATAGTATAGTGTTTGAATTTAGGTAATTATTTGCACAATGCACTACATATAGTATGAAGAAGAAAAAATGACCACTATATGTAGTGACTATATTATTATAGAATACATATATATATAATTCAAGGAAAACTATTTTGCATAAAGAAGCAAATTTTATGATTACTTCTATAAAACTCAAATATACACTGATTTAGTGTATATTTGAGTTTTATGCTACCTGAGAATTTAGGACATATTATTTAACTATATTTTAGAATTAGTTATAATCTATAATATATGATAAAATTAAAAAAATATTAATTTCATTACATATAATCTAAATTTAGGAGGAGAATTGAATGATTAGAAAATTTAAAGATAGAGCTCCTAAGATTCATGAGAGTTGTTTCATAGCAGATACTGCTGAAGTTATTGGAAAGGTTACTTTAGAAGAGAAGGTAAGCATATGGTTTGGAGCAGTTCTCAGAGGAGATGAAAATGCAATTTATATAGGAAAAGGTTCAAATATCCAGGATAACTGTACTGTACATGGGAGCACTAATGGTGAACCTACAGAAGTAGGTGATTATGTGACTATTGGACATAATGTGGTATTGCATGGATGCAAAATTGGAAATGGCTCCTTAATAGGTATGGGGTCAATCATATTAGATGGCGCACAAATAGGAGAAGGATCATTAATTGGCGCAGGAAGCCTTGTACCACCTAATAAGAAAATGCCTGATGGAGTTTTATGTATGGGTTCACCAGCTAAAGTTATTCGTGAACTTTCAGAAGAGGAAAAAGAATATATAAAATATGCTGCTGAACATTACATAGAGGAAATAGAAGCTTATAAATGAGCTAGAAATTAGAAAAGTTCATAAATATACTGAAGAAATTATTTTTTTATTCTTCAGTATATTCATTTTTTCACTTTTTACTCACCTTATAATAAGTGAAAGACTATAATATATTTAAAGAATAATTTGAATATTTTGTTAGTATAAGTAAGGATATAAGATAAATTTAGTTAAAAGGGAGGGGATTACAGATGAAAAAGCTTGATAGAATACTTGGCGGTCTATTTGGAGTAGCTTGTGGAGATGCACTTGGAGGCACTTTGGAGTTTTATTCTAAAAAGGAAGGAAAAGAAGAGTATGGATATCTAAAGGATATAATTGGAGGAGGAGTTTGGAATTTAGAACCTGGTGAAGTTACAGATGATACAATGATGACAATAGCAGTAGCAGAAGGAATATTAGAAAATCCAGATGATCCTATAAAAAGTATAGGGAAAAAGTTTTTAAATTGGTATAGAAGTAATCCAAAAGATATTGGAAATACTGTAAAGGCAGCTATTGAAGGATATAAGATTCATGGTGACTGGAGAAGAGCAGCAGCTTATGCTCATGACCAGCTTGCAGGGCAAAGTGCAGGAAATGGAACTTTAATGAGATGTCTGCCAGTAGCCCTCTACTACGATAATTTTGAAAAAATGATAAAGATAACAAAAGAGCAATCTAGGCTTACTCATTTTGATAAAAAGGCAGAAAGAGCCTGTGAAATTTATAATACAATTGTTTACGATTACTTAAGGGGTAAAGAAAAAATATCTACAATAGAAAGTGTAGTAAAAGCTTATGACGAATATGAAGAAATATTACTTACATCGAAAAGAGAACTCAATCCTTCAGGATATGTAGTAGATAGCTTAATATGTGCTCTATGGTGTTTTGCAAATACATCAAATCCAGAGGATGCTATATGTGAAGCTGTTAATCTTTATGGTGATTCTGATACTATTGGAGCTATAACTGGTGGGTTAGCGGGAGTATATTATGGAATAGAGGCCATACCACAAAGGTGGAGAGAAAAAATACTTTTAAAAAATTTAATATATGATCTTGGAGAAAAGCTTTTTATTTAAATATAAAAAATTATTTGTGAAATTTGATAAAATATTATGTATAATATTTATAAGGTTTAAGTGATGTTCAATATAGATATTAATAACAAAACTATGGAGGTAAAAATATGGAAATATCGAGGGTAGGAAGAGCAGCCAATGTTCCTACTGAAAAAAAATCCATAACAGTTAAAAAGGATTTTTCTCAAAGCTTCAATTCCCAAATGGAGCAGAGGTCAGAACAGCAGCTTAAAGAGATGTTTGACGATATAAAGAAAAAGGGCAATAGGCTTTCAATAACTAAATGCTATGCAGATGTGAGAGCTTACAAAAGAATGATAAAAGAATATCTTGAATCTGTACTAGGTTATATGTATAGAGTGAAAAAAGATATAAGTTTCTGGCAAACACAATACTTTATAACGGTAGATACTATTGACCAAAAGCTTGAGGAACTTACACAAATGCTTTTAAGTGATCAAAAAGAAAATTTAGGTGTAGCAGCAACCATTGATGATATATCCGGCCTTTTAGTTGACATATACAAATAAAACATAGATTATTAAATCTAAGGTTGTAAAAAGAGTTGTTGCACTGTATAAGTGCAGCAACCTTTTATTTAAAGCTAGATATATCTGAGGAACCTTCTATAAACACATGTGAATCAATTTCTAATTCAGTCTTATAGATTATATTACCTTCAATTTTTTCTCTAGGATATGCTTTATTGAAACTGTCACCTATATCAAATATATCTAATCCCATCTTTTTATTCTCTTCAAATAATTGGATACAAAACTTTTTTATGTTTGCTTCTGCGTTTTTTGACAATTGGTTAAGTGTTTTTGCATCAAATGATAAAGCTTTTTGAGCTTCAGTTATGCTGGTTTTTGTGTTTATTATTTTTTTTACATGGACTGTTTTGCCATCATAGTATACTTTAGTATCCGTTTTGCTTTTTAAAATTTCTAAAGTTACGAATTTACTAGGACAATTGGGATTTGGAATTTCCAGAGTACCGCCTTTGATCCTGTCTACAATAAAATTATAGCTCTCAGTTTCAACTGCCCTTAATTGACCTACCATTTTGTAATCTTTAATTATGGCACCATCACCTATGGAAACTTTATCTTCTAATTGATCTTTCTTTAATTCTATCATTGGGATAACACAAGCATTATTTTTTGAATAACTTTTATTTAAAAAATCGTTTAGGCTTAGTATTGTTCCCTTTGAAGACGCTACGGTATTATAAATAAGATCATGAATGAATAATCCTATATAATCCTGTTCCTTTAATTTAGTCTTAATTAACTTTTCAGGATCTCCTCTATAAATTACAATATCAGATCTTATTACAAATTCTTGACCCCTATCAAATACATCAATAAAGTTGTCTAAGCCTTTTTCAGCAGCTTTTGATGTAAATATTATTCCTCTACACTGTGTATAATTAATTTTGTAACTTGAAGATAAATTTATATCTCTAAAAGTTTCAAATAGAGTTTTTCCAGTTCCTTTAAATAATATCCTTGAACCTTTTCCAGAGGAACCATTTCCGCCTCTTGCAGGTTTGAAGGCTTCTTCATATACTATGGGCATTCCATCTTCATCTACATCAACTATTACTGAAGTTGTAAATATTATTTTATCTATGTCTTTATAATTGAAACAGCCAGTAAGTAAGCTAGTGCTTAGAATAATAAAATATATGATAATTTTTTTCATTACTTTTCATCCTTATCTACGTGTAAGATATTTTGAGATATAACATTTAGATTATCTCTGGCAACTAAATCCTTATAGTCCAATTGTTCGGATGTAGTAAGCGGCATAAAGTAAGGATAACCACAAGAATTTAAGGAGCCAAGGTGAGCACAGAATAGATATAGTGAAGTAAAAAAACCCATAAGTCCAAGTAATGATGACAAAAGTATGATAATAAGTTCCCATAAAATCATTGTGGTATTAAGCTTTGGAACTAAAAATGAAGTTATAGCTGAGAGAGCAACAATTATAACAGTGCTTTGTGAAGCTAGACCTGCACCAACTGCTGCATCACCTAATATTAAAGCACCAACTATGCTCATTGCCTGACCAATTGGTTGAGGTAACCTTATACCAGCTTCTCTTAAAAGCACAAAGAAAAAAGTCATAAGTAATACTTCAACTGTTAGAGGAAGAGGAACATCTGCTCTAGAAGCTGCAAGTCTAAATATAAATTCTAATGGAATCAGAGAAAAATGATAAGTAGTTAGAGCTACGTATATGCCTGGCAATGATAAGGATATTATAAATGCAACTATCCTTACAACTCGGCTGAAATTTGAGTAATATTTATTTAGATAATAATCATCAGCCATTTGAAAGTTTTCAATAAAAAAATATGGGGCAGTTAGAGCAAATGGAGTTCCATCTACTAAAATTGCTATTCTTCCCTCTAGTATTTTAGAGGAAGCTATATCAGGCTTCTCGGTATATCCAATGGTATCGAAAAACGTATGTTTACATTGAAATTGTTCTTGAATGTAATTTATATCAAGTAAAAAATCTAGAGAAATATTTTGAAGCTTTCCTTTCACATAATTCACAAGATTATATGGAGCGACCTTTTCAATATATAATAAAGCCACAGTGGTATTAGACTTATCCCCTAAAATCTGAGTTTCAACTTTTAAATCTGGATTTTTAATTTTTCTGCGTATTAAGGATATATTATCCATTATTGCTTCGTTGAAACCTTCTCTTGGACCTTTTAACACTGTTTCTGTTATTGGAGAAGTTATACTTCTTTTACTAAATCCCTTAGCTTCACAATATATTACTGAAGGTATAAAATCAAAGATTATTACTACATCTCCAGATAAGATGTGAATGACTGCCTCTTCCTTAGTTTTAATATCTCCAATTGAATTACTGAAAATTACATCCTTTTTTATACTTTCTATATTCGATTGTACATTATCGTTTAATATAAAAGGAGTAATTATATATTCGCTTATAAATTTAGAATCACAAAGATTATCTATAAAGAGTAGATTAATGGTACCAAGATTACATTTTAATGTCCTATTCTTAAAGTCTGAATTAGACCCTAATTTTGAATATATGTATTGTAAATATTCATCCATAAACATCACCGTTTTTATTATTTGTTTTTTTGAGGATAACATTCATTCTTTAGCAAATAATATTTCTATGGGAATATTTGCAATGGGAAATGGAGAATGACAGATGGATAAACTTAATTTTAAGCATTTGTTTTTTATAATATGCGCGACAGCAATACCAGCACTTAAAACTTATCCTCAAATATTCATGAGGGAAGCTGGAAAGGATAGTTGGATTTGCACTATAATAGCTGGAATAATTATAATTATATATTTTAATTATATATGTAAGGTTTGTGTAAAAAATAATTCCTTTAGTTTATATGAAATTTATACATCTGTTTTCGGAAAAATTATAGGAAATATATTGTTTATATTTTTTCTACTAACATTATTTTTATCTCTGTTTGGAAGTGCTTCGCTTGAAACTAATGTTGTACATACAAATTTATTTATAGAAAGCCCTAATTGGTATATTGCACTCTTTATTGTTTTGCCAGGATTATATGTTATGATAAAAGGTAAAAATGCTATTATGTTAGTTCTAATAGCCAATATGACTATTTCTATAATTAATGGAACAAACTTATATATGTTAACTTATCCTTTTAAAGAATACAATAGGCTTTTTCCGATTTTTGAAAATGGAGTAAATATCAAATTTTTAATGGGAATTATAAAAGCTTTAGGCCTTTATTCAGCAGTATATACAGTGATGCCTTACTTAGGAGAGATTAAAGAAAAAGAAAAAATACGACGATGTTCAACTTTTTCTCTTATTTTTGTTGCACAGATGATTGTAATATCTACTAATGGAATTTTGACAACCTTTGATGTTGAAAGAGCTAATGCTATAATTTATCCTAAGCTTATACAAACACAATTAATATCCTATTTCGGATTTATTGCTAGTGGGGAATTTTATGTAATATTTCAAGTACTAACTGGTTGGTTCGCAAAGTATATGGCGACGTTCTTAGCCATATTTCTTATATTGAAGGAATTTAATATCAAAAGGATGTGGAATGTAAAAGTTTTACCTTATACAATATCAGGAGTGATTTATATAGGTGTCTTATGTATTACTAATGATTTGTTAAACTTATTTAAATATATAAATTTTTATTCTTATATGTGTCTCATTAACTTCTTTATTATACCAGTCATTATATTTATAATATTTGATTTTAAGTCTAGAAGAAAAGTCCCAAAAGCACAATGCTAAAATTTATGCTTAGAGTAACTAGAGGAAACACTTAAGACATATTGTTTGTACAATATGCCTTAAGTGTTTCCTTTTTAGAATCTATTTTGCCAAAGCTTATAGCTTGCATCTGATGGCATTCGCCAATCCCCCCTAGGAGAGAGACTTACTGTACCAACCTTTGGACCATCAGGTAGTGCAGAACGCTTAAACTGTTGAGTGAAAAATCTCTTTATAAATATATTTAACCATTTTTTTAAAGTTTCTTCATCATAATAATTTTCAAATGCATGTTTAGCTAGAAATAGTATTCGTTCAGGGGTAGAACCATACCTTATAAAATTATATAAGAAGAAATCATGGAGCTCATAAGGGCCAACTATGTCTTCTGTTTTTTGTGCTATATTACCATTTGCATCTTTAGGTAGAAGTTCAGGACTTACAGGGGTATCTAGAATATCCATTAGTATACTTGAGACTTCCCCTTCCATTTCTTTTTGGGCTACATATTTAACTAAATACCTAACTAATGTCTTAGGGATAGAGCAGTTTACACCATACATAGACATGTGATCACCATTGTAAGTAGCCCAACCTAATGCTAGTTCAGATAGATCACCAGTGCCTATTAAGAGTCCGCCTTCTTTGTTAGCTATATCCATAAGTATTTGAGTTCTTTCTCTTGCTTGCACATTTTCATAGGTGACATCATGTTTCTCAACGGGGTGATCTATATCATTAAAATGCTGAAGACAAGCGGGTACTATATTTATCTCCCTAAAATCTGTACCAAGATTTTTACATAAGTTAACAGCATTGTTGTAGGTTCTATCAGTGGTACCAAAACCAGGCATAGTTACGGTTACTATGTTTTCATTTGAAATATTAAGCAACTTAAAGGTTTTTACTATAACTAAAAGAGCTAAAGTAGAGTCAAGTCCACCAGAGATACCAATAACAGCTTTTTTAAGTCCGGTATGGGTTATTCTTTTGGCTAAGGCTGAAGTTTGTATATTAAAAATTTCTCTACAACGTATTTCTCTTTGTGCTTCATTTGAAGGAACAAATGGGTGTTTATCAACATATCTATCAAAAACAACATAATCAGTATTTTTGAAGTCAAACTTTATATCAAGAACTTTAAATGGTATTAGTTTAGAACTATCTCTAAAGCTTACATTTCTTAATCTTTCATTATTTAGTTTATTGACATCTACTATAGAGGTTATAATCTGATTTTCTCTTTGAAATCTATTATTATAGTTTAAAAGAGTTCCATTTTCACCTATAAGTAAATCACCACTAAAAACTAAATCCGTTGAAGATTCAAATACTCCACTTGACGCATAAATATAAGAACTAATGCATCTACCACTTTGAGATCGAACAAGTTCTTTTCTGTATTCTGATTTACTTACTATTTCATTTGATGCAGATAAATTACCAATAATGTTGGCTCCTGTTAAGGATAAGTAGCTGCTTGGTGGAATAACAACCCACAAATCTTCACAGATTTCAAAGCCAAACCTAAAGTTTCCAGCAGTAAATATCAAATTAGTTCCAAAAGGAATATCCTTCTGGAAAAACAGATCTACTTTTTTATCTATAATACCAATGCCTTCAGTAAACCATCTTTTTTCGTAAAATTCTGTGTAATTTGGTATAAAACTTTTAGGAACTATTCCAAGAATTTGTCCCTCAAAAATTATAAATGCACAATTATATAAACAATAATTATATGTAAGAGGAGCTCCTACGGCTATAAGTATGTCTTTTTCCTTTGAATATTTACATAGTTCCTCTAAAGCAGCTAAGGAGTTATCGAGCAATAGTTTTTGCTCAAATAAATCGGCACAAGTATAGGAGGTTATACATAATTCAGGAAAAACAATAAGTTTTGAGTTCTTAGAAACAGATTGGTCTATACAATCTTTAATATTTAATAAATTAAATTCTATGTCAGCTACATTTGTTATGGGACAAGCAGCTGCTACTCTTATAAAATCACCAATTGACATTATATCATCCCCTTATTTTATGGGGCTATCGCACTATAAAAAAATGCGAAGCATTTTTTAGAGGACAGAGGACAGTAAAAATTTTGTGTCGCAAAATTTTTAAACTGTGTTAAAATAAGAAATACTAAGAAAAATTAAAGTCACCTAT
>NZ_JAEEGC010000127.1 GCF_019207025.1 Clostridium thailandense
ATACTTTAATTTTCAACCTTAATAGCCTCCCTTTTTACTTTTATAAAATATAATTTTTTTGATACTACATAGCATTTGCCCCAATTAAATGCTATGTTATATCTGCCCCAACTGAATATTTTTTAAAAATTTAATATTTCATCTACATATTGTTTCACTCATACAGGTGCTGAAACAAATAACTCTTGATGCATTGTATTACCCCCTATTTTTTGTTTTATCAATTTACTACTGTAAAGTTTTACAGTTGCGCAATTTTACATAATTAAAGTGATTTTGGTATAATAAAAGAGCCATCCACCCACATAGGGACGATTGACTCGCGTTGCCACCCTCATTGATTACATATATATACATATACATAATCCTCTCATTTAATAAATAACGGTTTTTTCCGTATTACTCATCGTAATATCCTCTGAGGCGGATTCACAAAAGTTACAGGTATCAGTTCTCACCTACCACTGATTCTCTTAACCTTTACTTATGTTACTATTCTCTTCATCGGAATTATTAAATTTTTATAAAATAAAAAAGCCAATATCCCATATAGGGACGATTGACTCGCGTTGCCACCCTCATTGATTACATATACATACATATACATAATCCTCTCATTAATAAATAACGGTTTTTTCCGTATTACTCATCGTAATATCCTCCGAGGTGGATTCACAAAAGTTGCAGGTATCAGTTCTCACCAACCACTGACTCTCTTAACCTTTACTCATGTTACTATTCTCTTCATTAGATAAATTATATTATCTTTTTAGCTTGTTTTTTATTATAAGTTCTTAACTCTAATATGTCAATACTTTTTTTAAATTTTTTCAATTTAAAGTTTATCAATTTTTTTAACTTGTTTCTTATTATAAATTCTTAATTCTCATATGTCAATACTTTTTTTAATATTTATAATAATATAACTTATACAACATTCAAAGTTTACATAATATTCAATTTGTTTTTATTTTTTTTTCAATTTCTTCAAATAATTTTCTACTGCATTTATCATTTACATAATTTATACAAGTATTGCATCCTTGCGATAAAGCTGTTATATTTGCACTAAAAATATATACTTTGGGTTTATATTCCTCACAATTTTCTGCTACTATAATCTTATCTTGAATTGAAATCATATAACCTCTCCTAAATAATAGTTTTTTAAGTTGTAGTTATAAAGTTCAATATTCTACTTACTTATATAGATATTATTACCGTAAATAAAAATTTAATTCTAAGATAAAAAGTATATTCCAGTAAACTGAAATATACTTTATCCTTGAAAATTATGTAAACTAATAATTATATATTAAGTATTTAATAATTTAAAACTGATTCTGTCTCTGTGCAATATCTTGTAATAATACACTTACCAAGATTTCTTGGACACGATTTACACATACAGTTTTCTGCCTTTCCATCACAATTATTTTTTAATTCAGGACAAGACTTACAATTATTATTTAATATCATACTTTTCTTCCTTTCTAAAAACTTAAAGATTATTTAATTAAATTTAGCATTTTAATTCTATTCTTTTGTATCTGGTCTATCTTTTTTCCCTTGTATCTTATTGCATTTATAGGACATATATATATACATCTTAAACATAACATGCATTGACTATGAAAAATAGCATGACCATTTTCAAATGTTATATTACTTTTAGGACAGTTTCTTAAACACAATCCACATTTCATGCATTCTTCTGAGGAAGTAATATTTTTAGATACTCTAGGTAGTGAATTTCTTAAAAATTTACCATAGACTCTTCCAAATTTCATTCTAATATTAGAATTACACTCCTTTAATCTTTTATTTTCCATAAACAGCTTGATTACTTTTTTAACCTTTTCTGATGACTTTATTAATACTTGGCTTTCTTCTTCTAAACTAGATTTTTTGCCTAAAATAAAATAACGATTATTAGGCATTTTTATGGAAGTTTGTATAAAAATATCATATCCTTTTTCAGTTAAACTTTTCGCCATTGATAATACTGCTGATGACGATTTACCACTCTGAGTTGAATATACAATAGTTTTTATTTTCTTTTTAACATTAGGAAGTTTTCTGAAAAAATTACTTACTATCTTTGGCTCTGTTCCAGAATGTACAGGAGAACCTATTATCATAAAATCATAACATTTTATATTAATTGGCTGTTCTGACTCCATATTTATTAAACTTATATCTACACCATAATATCTAAAATTCTCTTTAATCTTATTAGCTACCCACATTGTGTTTCCGGTGCCACTAAAGTAATACAAAACACCTTTCATCAAATCCCATCTCCCAATATTTATTTATATATTAAAAGTTTAACTCATAAGATACCTACAAAATCTATTTTAAATTTTATAATATTTTTAGACTTAATCGTTTATATTTTCTATACACGCTTTGTGAATTCCTTCTTTCGCACATATCATTAAACATAAAAAAATACATAATACGTCATTTTGTATTATGTATTATTAATAACGAATCTATTCATTATGATATTCCTGAGCATATTTTTCTCTATATGCAATCATTATATCACTTAATATATCTGATGCTGAAGGAGGAGTAAATGTGATCGCATTTGCGCCAGCCTCTATTGTAGCCCTTATAGTTTCCTCATTAGGTCCTCCTGTAGCTATTATCGGAAACTCGGGATACACTTCTCTAATCTTCTTTACTATATAAGCTGTTCTTTTAGCTCCTGAAACATTTAAAATAGTAGCACCTGCTTCTATTCTTTCCTTGATATTCTCATACTCTGATACTACTGAAACTATTATAGGTACATCTATAGTATCTCTCATTTGTCTTATAACATCATTAGGTGTAGGACTATTTACTACAACACCCATAGCTCCTTTAAATTCCGCATCTAGAGCTAAATTTACAACCCTTTTTCCTGTAGTAATACCTCCTCCTACTCCACAAAAAACTGGAATATCTGCTGATAGCATAATTGCTTGAGTTATGAGCGGCTGAGGCGTAAACGGATATACAGCAATAACGGCATCTGCATTTGTGTTTTTTATAACCGCTACATCTGTGCTAAATACAAAGGATTTAAGCCTTTTACCAAATATTCTTATACCACTTGCTTCTCGTATAACATTCGGTACTTGAATCATATGTCTTCTTAGTATTCCCTGTATTTCTGGTACCTGTTTGACCATCTATTTTTCCTCCTCAATAATTATATCCCCTCAGGTTTTAACTTTAAATTTATTACTTAATAATAACATATTTTTACAGAATTATTCAATGATTTATTTGTGTACAACTTGTTAACTATTTTTTAACTTATACTTGTCTTTAACGCAGTGATTTTACTCACATCTGTACGCTATTCCTTCAGTATACCCTAATTCCTTTAAAACTTTCCTAACTATTCTTTTACCTATCTCATCTTCCTTCATTTCACAAAGCGCATCTTCGATATTGCTCCAGTCAACCCATTCAACTTCAGATGATTTTTTTACAATTCCGCTATCATACGTTGCCATAAACGTAAGCATTATTATTTCTTTAGATTCTAAATATTCACTTCCTAGATACTTTATATCTTTTACGCATATTCCTGCTTCTTCAAAAACTTCTCTATGCACGGTATTTTCAACAGTTTCTCCATTAGCCACATAGCCAGATAAAAGCACCTTAGAATCTTTAAATATATAGCTTTGTTTAAGTAATAATATCTTATCTTCTTTTACTATTGCTACTATTACACAGGGCTTAGGGGTATCAAAATACATAATATTATCTACGGTACAGTATGGAACATAACCTTCGTCCCAGCTAGACTTTTCTACTAGTTTTGTACCACAAATTGGACAGTATTTAAATCTCATAATATCACCGCTCCGATTTGAGCAGTTTCACCTCCCTGTATTAAATAAATATATATTAACATTATAGAATATATGATCAAGTCTATTCAACATACTGTAGTTCTATAATTTAATTTGTACCTTATCTTTAATTGTAATATAGTTTTCCCCTACAAAGCAATCATAAGCAAGAATATGTACTCCTTTAATTTTGGAAAGCCTTAACGCTTCTCCGAAATTCCTATCCATTTCATCATATGGGCTAAAATATTTCACACCATCCATTTGAATTAAAAACAGAACCGCAGCTTCTCTACCACTATTTTTAACCTCTATTAATTCCAATAAATGCTTTCTTCCTCTTTCCGTAGGTGCATCTGGAAACATAGCTTTTCCGTCTTCTTCTAATGTTACTCCCTTAACTTCTAAATAGCACTCACCGCCATTGTCATCTGTCAACTTAAAATCAAATCTGCTGTTACCAAAGGTCTTTTCTCTTTCTATTTTAATATAGCGATCTAAAATGCCTATTTTCTTGTTTTTTAATGCCTCTTCTACCACTTTATTAGGTATTTGTGAATCTATATTTATAAATTTATCCCCCTTATATCCACCAATTAAATCATACTTAGTCTTCCTCGATGGACTATTTTCTTCTCTTAGAATTACAGTGCATCCCGGTATTAATATTTCCCTGCATCTCCCGGTGTTTGGTACGTGAACCATACTTTCAATCCCATTTATATCTACATAGGCTTGAAAGCGATTGGGTCTGTGAATAAATTTAGCTAGTATAATATTTTTGTGGATAACCAATATATCATCTCCAGTTTTAAAAATAACACATTTATTTAAATAACTTATCCACATTTATTATATATCTTTATTCGTTTTTTATTAACATTGTGGATTAATTATATACTTTATTTAAACATAAATGCCTTATGTTTTAAACTAAAAATTATTATCCTAATACTTTTATAAATATAACTAAAAAACGTAACTTTATTTTATTTAATGAATATTATATATTTGAACCGCTTTTTAATAGGAGAAGATATATGCATATTTTATCTATACTGCTCTTTGTTATATCTGCTACCCTTGATAATGTTGTTGTTGGAATTGCTTACGGTATAAGAAAGTTAAAAATTTCTGTATCAAGCAATATCTTAATAGCCTTCATATCCTGTGCAGGAACTCTTATATCCATGACAGTAGGTAAATTTATTAGTACTTTCATATGTGAGCGCAGCGAAAATCTTATCGGAAGTTCTATTTTAATACTGCTCGGAATTTGGTTTACAGTTAGTTCTTTTAAAATTAGTGATAAAAAAGATACTTCTATAAATTCCAGCGAAAAACAAAACATGCTAGAATCTTATAAATCTCAATGTGAAGAAATTTTGATAAGCCCTGAAAAAGCCGATAAAGATAACTCAGGATGCATTGACTTGAAAGAATCACTATTTTTAGGATTTGCATTAGCATTAAATAATATGGGACTAGGTATAGGTGCTAGTATAACAGGATTAAGTATAACCTTAACCTCTATTTTTACATTTGTATTTAACTTAACAGCAATACCTATAGGATATATATTAGGCAAAAGATTTTTATCAAGTTTTTTAGAAAATAAGGCTAACTTAATATCTGGAATGATAATAATACTTTTAGGTTTATATCAGTTATTTATAGGTTAAAGATTAAACTAATATCTCTATCAGTTTAATCTTAAAAGGCTACAGAAATAGCTTGAAAATGATCAAGAATATTACTCCTGGTACACCAAAAAAACCAGCAATAAGGGCTGTTATAGCATTGATACCTATATAAAAGTTAAAATGACTTCCAATAAAATTGACTACAACTAACAATAGTACTCCAATTAATCCATTAGCTATTAACTTTAGCAAAACCTTTAGCGGCCAGGCAAATACTTTAACTATTATGTATAAACCAATTATAGAAATTAAAAAATAGCCTATGTATTCAAATTCCAATTATATCCCCCCAATTTTCTTTTTATTAATTTATATTCCATTAAAATAAAAGTATTAATAAAAAAGTGAAAAGTAATAGACTTAAAGCTTTTACTTTTCACTTTTAGTTAGTAAATTAAACTGCACTCAATTCTTTAAGAGAATCTTTTTCTGTAGCTTTTAAACCATTTTTCTTAGCTTCATTAAGCAAGAACATATATCGTGCCTTTGCAGCTTCTTCTCTATATATTGCATAATCTATAAGCCTTGGGTCATCAACAGAATTAAAATATTCTCTAGCAACTTCTAAATCTTCTCGTGCTTTTTCTATAGAATTTAACAATTTTTTTTGTTCAGATGTATATTTTGATTTTCTAATTAGCAAACTAGCAATAGTTTTTTTATTCATAATAAACCTCCTATTCTACATCGTATTATGATAATTGACATAAAATAGGATTATTATACGCTATATTTCTACCCTTCCCTCTAGTGCCTTTGATAAAGTCACCTCGTCTGCATACTCTAAATCGCCACCTACTGGTATGCCATGAGCTATTCTTGTTACCTTAGCTCCTAATGGCCTTAATATCTTTGCTATATACATTGCAGTTGCTTCTCCTTCTATATTTGGATTTGTAGCAACTATTACTTCTTTTATTTCTCCATTTATTCTTCTTATAAGCTCTTTCAATTTTATATCTTCAGGGCCTCTTCCTGCCATAGGAGAAATGTTACCGTGAAGAACATGATAAACTCCGTTAAATTCTTTAACTTTTTCCATTGATATTATGTCTTTAGGCTGCTCTACTACACATATTAAGCTTTTATCTCTATTAGGATTAGAACATACTGCACAAGGGTCTTTATCTGTAAAATTGCCACAAATTGAGCAATATTTTATTGTTCCCCTCGCTTTAATCAATGCTTCAGCAAACTCTTTAACTTCTTCACCAGGTAAGTTCAATACATGAAGAGTAAGTCTTTGGGCTGTCTTATATCCTATACCCGGAAGCTTAGCAAATTCTTCAATTAATTTTTCTATTGCAATTGGATAAAAATCCACAAGTATCACCTCAATTTTAAAACCCCATCTTTTATAGATGGGGCAATTGTTATTGTGCTTTAAAACATTCCTGGAATATTTAATCCACCTGTTAACTTTTTCATTTCTGCTGCAGTTTCTTCTTCTGCTCTTTTTAGTGCTTCATTACATGCAGTTAAAATTAAATCTTGGAGCATTTCTATATCATCTGGATCTACAACTTCTGGCTTTAGTTTTATATCAACTATTTGTTTTTTGCCAGTTACAACTGCTGTTACTGCTCCACCGCCAACGGTAGCTGAAAATTCCTTATTTTCAAGTTCATTTTGCATATCTTCCATTTGTTTCTGGAATTTCTGTGCTTGCTTCATTATATTATTCATATTTCCCCCGCCACCAAAGTTAGGGAACCCACCTTTAGCCATACTTAATTCCTCCTCGGCATAATTAATTCAGTTTTAATTATATCATATTTTTACAAATTTAAATCAATACTTTTAGTATTATTCATCTACTATTTTAATTAAATCTTCACCAAAAGCATCTTTTAACAATTGTTCTGGAGATTTTGATATTCCACCTATCTCATCTCCATCTATATTATACTGTATTTTTACTTTTTCTTTTAATACTTCTGCAAATACATCTTCAACTGTCTTTCTATTCTCTTCCCTTTCTAATCTCTGTTTGTTAAAAGAATAGCTTTTATCATATCTTATTATTATTACCCCATTCTTACAGCTGCTCACTTCTCCTGTAACCAAGGCAGCATATAAAACCATATTTCTTCTTGCTTTAAATGATTCTAATATATCTTTCCATCTCTTTTTCACTATATCTAGTGTCAACTTAGAATATACATTTTCCTCTAGTATAGGTACTGTAGTTTCTTTTATTTTGTTTTCCTGTAGTCTAGCCTTATTTTCTTTTTTATCATAATTAGATGTACTAATAGCGGTCTTTTCATAGCTTACTTTTATTTCTCCCTCTTTTAACGCTTCCTCTAATTTATTTAGTCTCGCAAGTATTACTTCCTTTGAGGTATCATACTCAATTTTGCACATTTTTATCACTGCAAGTTCTAAATATATCCTACTTTGTTTAGTCCATTTAGATTGCTCTTCTGCGTCCTGAAGTATTCTAATATCTCTCATTATTTCTTCTATTCTTATTTTTTGCCCCTGATCTTTTAAAAGCTCTATATTTTCTTCTGACATATCTAAAACATCTTCTGGATCTTTGCTTACCTTTACCATAAGAAGATTTCTCATATGTGTTATCATCTCTTTTATAAAGTTATATATATCTTTTCCACTAAGAACTATATCATCTACAATTCTCATAGAGCCTTCTACATCTTTTTCTATAATCTCATTAGTAAGCTTTATCAAATTTTCATTTGTGACTAGACCAAGCATACTTATAACCCCGTCATATTCAACCTTTCCACCGCCCATAGAAATAGCCTGATCCAGTATGCTCAGTGCATCTCTCATAGCTCCATCACACATTCTAGCTATTAAACTTAAACTTCTATCATCTGCAAATACCCCTTGATCTGTAACTATTTTTCTAAGTCTTTCAAGCATATCTGAACCTTTAATTCTTCTAAAATCAAATTTTTGGCACCTAGAAAGAATAGTTACTGGCAGCTTCTGAGGATCAGTAGTAGCAAGAATAAAGATTACATTTGAAGGAGGTTCTTCTAATGTTTTTAAAAAGGCATTAACTGCCTGTGGCGTAAGCATATGAACCTCATCCATTATATATACTTTATATTTACCTTCTTGTGGTGGATACTTTACGTTTTCTATAACATCTTTTATATCTTCTAGATTTCTTTTAGAAGCAGCATCCATCTCGATTACATCGATAGCTAGACCCATATTTATCTTTTTACACATTTCACATTCATTGCAAGGCTCGCCATCTCTTAGATCAAGGCAGTTTACTGCCTTTGAAAATATTTTAGCAGTAGATGTCTTACCTGTTCCCCTTGTTCCTGAAAAAAGATAAGCATGTGCAATTCTACTATTTTTTATTTGATTTTTAAGTGTTACAGTTATATGCTTTTGACCAACCACATCTTCAAAAATCTTAGGTCTCCATTCTCTATATAATGCAGTATAAGACACTTAAATCACCTTCTTTAATTTGTTTAGACACTATAATAATTATACTCTATATATAAGTTTCATAGTTAACAATAAATTTAGTTCATAAAATAAACTTAAATATAATAAAAAAGACACCTTTCTAGGTATCTTCATATAAACAATATAATATTAAAGTCGTGCACCTCGCTTCGGCTAATAAAATATGAGCGTTACCCATATAGTTAACTCAAACCAGGTTGATCCACGGCACACGAAAATGGTCACTTACCGCTGCTTCCTTCCGGATCTGACGGGGTTCATGAGTTTCCGTTGCGTGGGACCCAATTCTCAACGCCACTTTTATGGGCCAGACCCCACATTTTATAGTCTAAGCGAGGAATTCAATCCTGCTATAGCGGATTGCAGGTTACAGGGCACCGCTAACTCCCCATCTAGCACGACAAAGTTCTATTGGCGGACAGAAGGGGATTCGAACCCCTGGTAGAGTTTCCCCTACACACGCTTTCCAGGCGTGCTCCTTCAACCACTCGGACATCTCTCCATATGCTATACTCATCAATAATATTAAATTGTTTCACCTATGGTTTTTCATAGGAACAAGAATTATTATACTATTAAAGCTACAACAATTCAACATGTTTATAAAAATTATTTGCAAGCAATTATTGGCTTAATTACCTGGCGGAGAGAGGGGGATTCGAACCCCCGGTACGGCTATAAACCGTACAATTGATTTCGAGTCAATCACCTTCGACCACTCGGACATCTCTCCTCATTATAAATATGACACTAATAAATTATACATTTATTTTCCATTAAAAACAATATCCCATTTCCATCAAAAGAAAAAACATTATATTTTAATCCTTTTTCATCCTCCTTATTCTAAAAAAATCCTTTAAAATGTCACTACATTCTTCATTATACAGCCATGATACATCAGTATAACTATTTATATATCTATTTTGCAATACGTTTATTACAGAACCACAGGCTCCTATAGTAGGATCGAAAGTTCCAATATATACTTTACTAATTCTTGCTTGCAATATTGCACCTGCACACATAGGACATGGCTCTAAAGTCACATACATATTGCATCCATTGAGTCTCCAATTATTTATCACATCTGCTGCCTTTTTAATTGCAATAACTTCTGCATGAGCTGTAGGATCATTTAAACTCTCTCTTAAATTATGAGCCCTTGCTATAATTATATTGTCCTTTACTATTACTGCTCCTACAGGCACTTCTCCTAATGATAGTGCTATCTTTGCTTCATTAATTGCTTCTATTATAAAACTTTCTTCCATGAAATATTTCCTCTTTTTATTATTTAAGATATTAATAAAATAACAGAGTTTTTATAATTTATCAATCTAAACCTTTTTCTTTCGGATTATCATTTATAGTCAGATAATATAAAAACTTTAAAGTGTACTAATACTTAAATCGTTGATTTAAAATTCATATAAAAAAATAAAGCCCTCAATAGGGCTTCTTAAATAGGATTTTAATTTAGGGGGTATTAAATAATTATTTTAAAGTACATTTATATTATAGACAAGTCTCCGTAATCTATACAGCCATCAAGAAAAAATAATTATGTTATCTGCAAGTTCTGCTATTTCAATAATTTTTTAATCTTCATCTATAGGAATATCGTCTAAATTACTCTCCAAAGTATTCATATTTGTTTTAATCTCGTTTATAAGTAATTTTTCTTCTTCAACTTTTTCAGATTCTTCTAAACCTAAAGTTACGGTACTATTCACTTGAATAAAGCTTTTAAGTCTATCATCAATTAATTTTTTTATAGTTTCCAAATTATATGTTTCTTCAAGTTCCTTATGCCTTTCATAAAATCTAATGGCTTCGCAAATGTAATCTGTAATTATAAAAGCTTCATTTTCATTCTTTTTACTTTCTAATAATTTTCTTATATCTACGTTTTTTTTAGAAAATGTAAGAACCAATGAGCCTGGTCTCTTTGCCATGATGCTCCACCCCTTTTCTAGGCAATGTATTTCTTATAAGCAATCTTATATAAGCCTTCTACAGTACTCCATTGTGGCTCACTAGCTATAAATGCACTAGGAATCTTTTGTTTTATAGCATCAACAAGCTTTTGTGTTGTACCACCTACAAATACTAGACCGTCTAGTTCATCTATATGGAATCCATGCCTATTAATCTCCTCACAAGCTTCGTCAAAAAAACGTTCTTTACTTCTTTTAATAACTTCTTTACTGCCTTCGTCTACTTGTCCAAACTTAGATAAATATCCCATTTCTAATGCTCTTTCAGCTACATCAAACTTGACTATATTGCCATTCTTATAGCTGCTTAGATCATCTGCTATATAGTTAGTTAACTTTGTAGCACCAAACTCTTCTACAAATCTATCTGAAGTTGGAGATAAGCAAGCTCCGTTAGTATAGAGTGAAAAAGTGAAATTTAGACCACCAAAATCAACTACACCAATTCTCTTATCTTTAAATATATGTGGTGACAAGTAAACTATTCCTGATCCTTCAGCCTTTATCATAATATCAACAATTTCAAAGCTATAGTTATTTCCGTCTACATTTATATTTATCTCACCATTTCCTTTTATAAACTCTTTATATTCTTGTTTTGCTTTTTCAACTTTTAAGACGCTTATCGGACAAGCAAGAACCATATGAACCTTATTACACCTTGTACCTGGCTCTAAAAATTGAGTTATTGCAGTATATGTACATATCTGGTGTAAGAATATTGTCTTAGAAGTTTCATAACTCTTTGTTTCTCCTTGCTCTCCAACAATCAATTCTTGTCCATTAAATAAAACTCTGTA
Organism: Clostridium thailandense; assembly: GCF_019207025.1. GTDB lineage: Bacteria > Bacillota > Clostridia > Clostridiales > Clostridiaceae > Clostridium_AM > Clostridium_AM thailandense. The sequence continues at coordinate 11,823 of NZ_JAEEGC010000127.1, forward strand.
AGAATTACCTTCAACATCTATATATCCATTGCTTAAGTCATACATCTTTGTTCTAATATTGATTTTTTTTAGATCGCTAGCTGTTCCCCTAGTGTTTCTTCCCATTGCCTTAATAGCATATTTTCCAGCATCTAATGCAATTACATACTCCTGCATTTTATAACCCCTCCCATTTTTTTCCTGTATATACATTGTATTACAAATGCACCTACAAATCAATTATTTTTTGTTAAAATAGTAATATTTTATATATATAATGTATCTATAACGTATCTTCAATGTATCTTCTTGAAAAATAAAATTATATACACATGTATGTATATGCGTTATAATTGTTATATACTTACATTTTTAGGAGGTATTTCTATGGATATTGAAAAGGTTACTCACTCAAAACGAGTTAGGTTTAATACTACTTTAAATCAATGGATACTAATAAAGTTAAAAGTACTTGCTGCAGCACAACAGAAAAATGTTAATGACTTAATAGAAGAACTAGCCCTTGAATACATAAAAAAAAGCTTCGATATAAATTAAAGTCAGAAGATCAAATAATACGCTGTTCATGTTCTTCATTGACATTCTAACTACAAACAACCTTTAAGGATAAATCAAAAAATAATAAAGCCTTGTAAACTTAGTGTTTACAAGGCTTTAAACTTAGTGCGCCCAAGAGGAATCGAACCCACGGTGATCTCTCCCCTTAGGAATACATTGATTGTGAATTAATACCACATATATTCAAGTTTTAATATCATCTTTTATCTTCTCTTTCTAAATTTCGTTCTTATGCTTCACTACTGTCACTCATGGTATGCTAGTTCTGATTATAAAGCTTGATTTTCAGTTCCATCAACATTAACTTTGTATTTGAGACTACTGTCATCAGTATAAAGTTTACCATAATCTTTACTATAATAAATCCAACCATTTTCCACTTTAAGTATTTTCACTGTTGGAAGCATAAAATATGCTTTATTATTAAATGCATAGTTTAAATCATACTGCTCGTAATCTTTTTTAGTTAAGCTTAATAACCTAGTACATGAAGTTCCATCTCTATTAATCTTGTATATTCTGAGGTACTACCCCTGTCCCTCCAATGATGAATACTTGTTTTGCTCCTAATCTTTTTAACTCGCTCTCAACTCTAGCATCTAGCGTTTGTCCAAGGCTTAATAATATTGGAGCATTATATTTAACCGATATATGCCACAATATTTCCTTGCCTTTGAAGTTACAATTGTTCTTATAAATGGCAAGCATCTAAGTGATACTATATAAGAATTATTTTATTAAGTTTGTGTTTTACTATCTATACATTGCATTGTAATTGTACCTACAAATCAATTATTCCTTGTTTAAATGGTAATTTTTGTATATACAATCTATAGTTAACGTATCTACAATACATTACTCAAAGCAATAAAACAGTATACACATATATGTATATACGTCATGATTGTTATATACTTATGTCTTTCTATTAATACTTTTCTTAATGAATTGCAACTTGTTCTCATGATCCATTATAGTTCTAACAAAAATGAAGAATTTAACGACAACCGTTTCCATTATTAGTTAAATTATAAATATTTCAAAATAACCAAAAGCCTTGCAATTACTATAATTACAAGGCTTAAAACTTGGTGCGCCCGAGAGGAATCGAACCCCCGGCACGCGGTTTAGGAATGTGGGTGTTTAGTTTTTTTATGTTAAATCAACTTATCGCATCCTTTGATATATTAGTATCTTACAGATTAAGCTTGTCTTATTTTATTTTTGGGTACTATTTTGAGTTAGTAGTACCCAAATGGAACCCAATGGGTACTATTTATTTTTATATATTCTCTAGCTAATTTTCTTAAGCTATCTTGCAACAAGCACCTTCAATTTTAAGTCATCAGACAAAGTTTTGATAAGACACTCCTTAACTATTCTATGATAAACAACCTAAAATTTTATGCAAATCCCAGTGCAAAAATAAGAGCACAAACAATAAATATTACTGTTTGTGTTCTTATTTAATGTCTAATAAAATATAATTTGATACCATAAAAATACCTTACTTAGTCACCTTCCATATTGAATCCCCCTACCTATTGTTAAATTTATGATAACATGTCTGCTATTTCAAATCAAGTTATGTAAATCTCCATTCAATGCTGTAGCTATAAAATAAATTCGGTTTTACTTTCTCTAATTCATATATCTCATAATCTCCCTCTTCTGTCTTTTTCAATTCAATCTCTTCAAACTTATTTTGCATAAGTAAATCTGCATATTCTATGCCACGCACACCTTCAACTAGATTTTTGCTTTTAGGGACACTGAGTCTTAATGTAAGTTTATCAGTTTTATTTTTGACTCTATGTGAGAAATAAGGCTCCATGATTTTCTTTTCATCTTTCACATCTGTTCTTATCTTATATTTTATGTGTTCTCCTTTACTAAGTGTTTTATCAAAATCAATTGTATATTGATAATATGCTTCTTTTTTAACCCCTTCAATTAAATTACATTTCGGATCTGAACTAATTAATTTTGTACCATCATATGAACTCCCAGTCCAAATCATCATTTTATTTATTTTTTTCAATTCATCCTTTAAAATTTCCACTTCTACTTCTCTTAAGCATACAATCTTACTTCTAGAATCGAATACAAAATCTAATTTAATATCATTGTACTTTATATCCTTAACATCTAAATCCGACTTTTTTAGGTTATTATAATTTTTAGCTTCATTCTTACAGCTTACACCACTTGCTAGTTCTAATTCATCTTTTAAAGCCATCCTTGTACCGTATAAAGCAAGATAAGCATTTCCAATAGCACCTGAAAATAACATCATATTAGGATTATTTTCATTTCCAAACTTTAATATATGTTTCTGTGATATTCCTGGATATGGATCTATGTAATATATTTCTCTAATTCCTAACTGATATGCTTTCTTTGCACATAACTCACAAGGACTAGCCGTAGTAAAAAGTTTTCCATTTAAAACACCTTGTCCACCATATTTCGAAATCTGTAAAAATGCATTTTCTTCGGCATGAAGTGCTCTAGTATATACCTGATTTTTAGAATTCTCAATCCCATTATAAATATCTTTAAAACAGTATGAGAAAGTTTTTCCTTTTAATTTTTCATCGGAAATTTTACTATTTAAACTTGTCATCACATTTTGAAATTTTTTATCACATAATTCATAATCACTAAATGTTTCATTATCTCTGTTTAAGCAATAGCTTTTCACATCTCTTAAATTGCATGGTATTTGCCCTTTAGGAACATCATTCCATCCAATAGATTTAATTGAAAAATCTTCTCCTGTCACAACAGCCCCTACTTGCCTTGAAAGACATCCTGAACTATATTTCGTATTATATGCTAACTGCATACACCTTTCTACATGTGTCGGTGTAACAAGACCTGGATGAAGCATTAATGCAATATACCTTAATACTTGTGTTGTTAACTCATAGTACTTTGAATTTTCAATGTCAGGATTAAATATATGAATATCCGCAATTTCTAAACATTGTTGTATATTCTGATGATAAAATAACTCTTGAGGTTTATCTGTTTTAGATGGATATTCAACTTGGTCTAAATTCATTAATTCTTCTCTATCGATTTTTAATCGATTTAATCGATTTATCCTATCCTTATCCTCAGTACTTACTGCTACAAGATAAAATGCTCTATATCTATCTCTTAAATAATATGCTTCAAAAGGATTTCTAATTGCATCTATACATATTCTCACGCTTTTTTCTTTTTTATTCTTCTTATATTGATTAATAATTTTTATAATACTGTTCATTCTAGAGACTAGACTATAATAATTTTCTGCATTAAATTCCTCGCTATATGGATCTCCAGAACTCCTAATATTATTTCCGATTTTTTGCATTAAATATGTATATAAATGATATTTTATCATTTTTTTTTCTTCTAGCCTTGACTTTTTAATTTCATAGCATGAATACTCTGATAACATATCCTTTATTCTGTTTTTATAATCTATAATTATTTTGGTATAAAAATTAAAGTATTTATCAACTTTTTCCTCATCCGAATATATAAAACTCTTAATATCGGCCAATGAATAATTCTTCATCTCCTCGATCATATAATTTAATTCAGCTATATTTTGCTTAACTTTTTCAAATTCAGCTATATTAAGAATTTTTTTATCTTTCTCTTGTAACAACTCTTCTAAATATTTTATTAATTCATCAATACTCCTTTCTAGTACAAACGATAAAATAATACTACTTACTTCAATTACTACAAATTCACTCCACTTATTACCTTTATCCATAAATCTTTTAATAATACTATATTTACGTTCATCTGAATTTCTAAAATCATGTGTCTTTAAATCCCAAAGATCTAAGTCATCAATCTTTTTTTTTCTTAATATGCTTGCAACAGTAGAGCATCCTGAACCAGTTCTTCCAGTTAAACCAACTAATATCAATCTTTCTCTCTCTTTATAAACTGTGTCAATTGCCACATTTAAATTATCCATATTATCCCCCCTATCAAGTAATAATCTTAAGTTCTTATCTGAAAATTAAGAAGGTTTTTTCTTTTAAACTTGCCTTCTTTTGTTTTCTAAGTTTTATCTTACATTAATACCACTATTTTATAATTTCTCTACAAGTTTTGAATTTCCTCTAATAACTAGGAAATAATGAATTAAAAGTTTTATTTTTCCTCATACACTTCTATTCCAATAGATAACATTACCTAACTCTGTCCCTAATAACTTATTCCCCTTACTCTTACTTATTTCTTTATTAATTGTTTTTATACGATACCTATTAAATTCTTTTGGCAAGTCTTCCGCTCTCTTCAATTATCTTCTAATCAATCTACTTGTTTTAGTTACCCCAATAACTTTAATTTTTTTATATTCTAAATAACTCTTTCTTGAATATTTTTAGATGATTCTAATTTATATCATTCAATGTAAGCAATTCCTTAAAACTTTGAACAACTTTTTATGACATAAAAAACATCCATGTAGTATTGTATTATTGATTTTTGAACACTCATATAATGTATTTTTTGACATTATAGATAAAAAAATTTATTTTATGCTCTATTATAGAAATTCAAGTCAAAGAAT
>NZ_JAEEGC010000128.1 GCF_019207025.1 Clostridium thailandense
GAGATTCCAAAAATGAAAGCACATATAAAAATTTTTTTATTATTCTTAGCGAAGTATTTTAGAAAATCTTAGAAGCTTTTATATGTCTGAGGTACGAGTTTATAAAAGTTTCTTAGATTTTCAAAATACTGAGCTTTAGAATAATTAAAAATTTTTATAGTGCTGAAGTTTGGAAACATATCCCGGAGCATAAGTTAAATGTCGGCCGTGCGTGTCTATATTTATATGGAATCCTAATGAATAGCATTTTTCTTGTATTTCTTTCCGTGTGTCTCAACACTGCCGATTGTTACTAAGGCATCACTATCAATCTCATTAATTATTGATTTTAATTTAGATATTTCCAAACGTGATACGACAACGTATATTATATTTACGAATTCTTGCTTATAGCCGCCTTTTCCGTCAAGGAGAGTTAAACCTCTTCCTAGTCTTGCCATTATTGCGTTTGAAATATCCTCATGTTTTTCTGAAATAATAATTATACCTTTTGATTCGTCTATTCCTTCTACAACAACATCAATTACTTTAATTGCTATGAAATAAGCTATAAGAGAATACATAGCTTTGTCAAAACCAAAAATAAATCCAGCAGTAGAAAGTATAAAAAAGTTAAAAAATAATACAATCTGTCCTAATGAAAAACTCAATCTTTTATCAAGAATTATAGCAACTATTTCTGTTCCATCAGTAGAACCACCAGCTCTTATAATTATACCAATCCCTAGTCCTACAATTATTCCGCCAAAAACTGAAGCTAAAAGAATATCTTGTGTTATCCCTGGAACCGGTTTCAAAATAGATATTCCTATAGAATAGCATACAACAGAGAATAGAGTTAATATAGTAAAAGTTTTTCCTATATGCTTATATCCAAGTATGAAAAATGGAACATTAAGTATAAATGTAAGTATACCAAGAGGAATATTTACAAGATGGCTAATAATAATAGATATTCCAACTATTCCGCCATCTATGACATTATTAGGTATTAAAAATATTTCTAATCCGATGGAATATAAAGCTGCACCTAATATAATAAAAAAGACTTTAGGGACAGTGGAAAGAAATTTATTATGTTTTACAAACATTACATCACCCCAAATTATAGTATAAACTATAAATATTAAATAAATTTAAAAAATATATAAATATTTTAATAATTTTATAGATTTATTTAATAATATTTGATAAAAAAATAGTTAGATGTAAGTTTATTATCAACTTCACATTTAGGGAGAGATTTTTTCATTCTAGTATTATTATATTCCCAACTTAGTTCCACCATATCTTATAAAAATGTTTTGAATTTTTTTATTTTCACAAAAATCTAAGGGAGTTAATCCAGCAGAGTTTTTTGAATTTATATTAAAACCAAAGTCTAAGAGAGCCTTTAAAAATTCCTCAAAACGCTCCTCAAAACAATTAATATAATCATCATGCAGAAGAGTGTTACCGTATTTATCCCGTATGTTTATATCTGCTCCGTATTTTATTAGAAGATTTAAAAGCTCCACAGAATAGCTAAAATTACAGTGAAATATAGGTGTTTTACCAGAGAGATTTACTGCATTAACCTTAGCCCCTTTTTCTAATAGCATCATTATTAAATCCATGTGAGGGCTTGATCTTGCACAAAGCCTATGCAGAGGAGTTTCAGAGAATTTACTATGATGATTATTAATATCAATACCACTATTTATTAAAAGTTGAATTGTTTCAAAATAGTTATCTTGACAATTGTCAATGGCGTAATGAAGTATGCTTTGAAGTTGAAAATCAGAATCTAAATTGTTCGTATCATTTAAATAATCTTTTATTTCGTTTATATTACCTTTTTCAATGGATTTATAAATTGATTTATATTTAGAAGAAAATATGTTACCAAATATTTTCAAATTAAAGTCCTCCTTTTTATTTTGGTTATAACAATATTTTAGCATATAAAATATATAAATAGTTTATCACAAATTAAATTAAGGTTCTTAAAAGTATTACAACTCAACTTTTTAATATTATAATTTATGTTTATTATGCCTGTTCTAAATGATGGATATAGATAAATTTAAAAATATAAATGATAATTATGGGCATGTTGTAGGAGACATTGTTTTAAAGAAGATTATGGAGGTTTGTAAAGAGCTGTTAGGAGAGAAATATTATATTGAAAGATATAGAGAGAGCAATTTGTAATTCTATTATAAGTTATATATGTGTGAATAATATTGATTAGACATCATTAAATATTTGATGATATAATTCTATTGCGTGATAAAACTTATATATAATTGTATGAGTTTATTGTAAATTTTATTTATATGTAAGTCAAAAAATATTTAACAGAAAAACATATAGGAGTGAATTATATTATGATGAATGTAAATGTTGAAAAGTGTGTTGGATGCGGACAATGCGCTAAAGATTGTTTTCCAAGAGACATAGAAATAGTTAATGGTAAAGCTAAAATTAACAATGTGAGCTGTATTAAGTGTGGACATTGTATTGCTATATGTCCTAAGGATGCCGTATGGACGGATGAATATAATATGGAAGACGTGAAGGAGTATAATGAAGAGGAGTTTTTAGTTGATTCTGATAAGCTTTTAAATTTCATTAAGTTTAGAAGGACTGTAAGACAATTCAAAGATAAAGAAGTAGAGCAGGAAAAGGTTTTAAAAATTATAGAAGCTGGTAGATATACACAAACTGGCAGTAATATGCAAGATGTATCTTTTACAGTAGTGAGAGAAGGACTACAGGAACTGAGAGGTTTAACACTAGAAAGCTTAAAGAAAAAAGGAGAAGAACTTCTAGGTAAACTTACTCCGCAGACTATGAGATTTAAGAGATATGCAGAGATGTGGATAAAAATGTATGAAGATTTTAAATCAAATAATGAAGACAATTCTAAAGAAAAAGATAAATTGTTTTTTAATGCACCAGTAGTAATAGTAGTTACAGCTAAAATGGAGGTAAATGGAGCCTTAGCTTCTTCAAATATGGAGCTCATGACAAATGCTTTAGGGCTTGGAACACTTTTTAGCGGATTTTTCGTAATGGCTGCTCAAGATAACAAAAAAATTATGGATTTTCTTGAGGTAGGGGAAGGTAAAAAAATCATAACATGTATGATATTAGGGTATCCAGATGTTAAATACTTTAGAACGGTACCAAGAAAAAAAGCAGATATAACTTGGAAATAAGATAAAAGGTCGGCGCTTAGTATCAGTTTAGATATTTAAGTGCCGATTTTTTTATAGGCACTTTTAGCCAACATTTAACTTATGCTCCGGGATATATTAGTATTCTTGCGACACGATAAATGCTTTTGATAAGTCTAAAGTATTTAAATGTGCCTTCCAGAATGTCAATATATCCATGCGTATAAGTTAAGTGTCTAGAGTGGGTATCTATATATTGAAATGTTATGAACAATTTCAATACAGAATTGTTTATGCACTTGAGTAATGGTAGAAAATAAGGGTAAAATATTTTAGAGGGTATTATGGAGGGTAAAATTCATGAATAAGTTAACGGTTTTAAAAATAAAGTTTGATTTTGATGGTAAGAAAAATGTTATTTATCCAGTTATATTGAGTGATAAAAATGAAGTCGTTTTAATCGACTGTGGATATCCTAATTTTTTGCCTCTAATAAAAGCTGCTTCAGAAGTAAATGGAATTGATATTAGTAAATTAACAAAAATAATTATAACACATCATGATTTTGATCATATGGGTGCTTTGGCAGAATTTAAAAGGCTGTATCCTAATATTAAGGTTCTTGCATCAGCTGATGAGGAGAAATATATTAGTGGTAAAAAGAAGTCCTTAAGGCTGCAGCAAGCAGAGAGAATATATGATAGACTTTCAGAAGAAGACAGAAAAGGTGCAAAGAGGTTTCAAAATTTTATAGCATCAATAGAAAATGCTGAAGTAGATGAATGCTTAAAGGATAAAGATTTTTTTCCTTGGTGTGGAGGAATAGAAATAGTTGCTACTCCAGGACATATGCCAGGGCATATTTCAGTCTATGTAAAGGAAAACAAAACTTTAATTTCAGGAGATGCCTTAGTAATAGAGAATAGTAAATTGGCTATTGCAAATCCACAGTATACCTTAGATATTGATACTGCGAAGAAATCCATAGAGAAGCTGTTGGATTATGAAATAGATAGAATTATATGCTATCATGGAGGTATATATATTAAAGACGATATTAAACAAGCATTGAAAAGTATTAAAAGATAAGGGAAAGTGTAAATATATGATTAAACAATTAGAAGCATTTGAAATTAAAGAGGTTATGGATATATGGTTAAAAACTAATGTCAGTGCTCATAACTTTATGCCAAGAGAATACTGGCTTGAAAATTATAAAAATGTTGAAGAAGAATATCTACCGGCTTCAACAACCTTTATTTATAAAGAAAATGACGTAATTAAAGGGTTTGTAAGTATTATAGACAACTCATTTATTGGAGCATTATTCGTTCATGAAGATTATCAAGGACAAGGTGTTGGTGAAAAGTTGGTAAATTACTGTAAATCTTTATACCAAGGCTTAAGATTAGGCGTATATAAGGAAAACATATCCGCAGTTAATTTTTATCGAAATTGTGGTTTCATAACAGAAAAAGATCAAAAAAACGAAGATTCAGGTTATGAAGAATACGTAATGTCATGGACAAAATAAAAGTGGATATGTTTTTAGGGTTATGCTATAGGAATTACTATATACTTAATTATTGAGAATTTATATGCTTTCATCCGAAGTGAAAAATAGTATGCAAATAGTAATTATTTTCTACGAGGATAAATTGACAATCCTCGTAAAAAATCACAAGCTTGGAGTTCTATTTTGAGTATTTAAGGAATCCATTCTCCATATGAAGTTCTATTTTTCCTTCTTCATTTAAATATTCAACATAAGATTGTAACATCTTTTCTATTACCATATACTTATATTTGTTACTTGCATGAATATTAAATTCTTTAATGACAGCTTTTAGAATATCGTCAAAAGTCATACAATCATTTATAATATCATAGATTTTTTTTGCTCTATTTTTGTAAAAATTTATATTATCAGTTATAAGCTCTGTAATATCATTATATACACCTTTATGGGCTACGATGTATTTGTCGTATTTTAAAGCATAAAGTTTTTCCTTTGTTTTCAGATCTTCTTTAAGTATGTATGCATAAGGCATCTTAGATCCTGCCATGACCTCGTAACTTATGAGAGCATCTCCTAAATAAGCAACATCATCAGGGGTAATTATACACATATGATCAGGACTGTGTCCAGGTGTGTGTAAAATCCAAAATTCAGTTCCACATACATTTATTCTATTTTGGTTATCAAAAATCATAATATCAGTTTTACAAACCATATCTTTCAAATGTTCTTTAATGTCAGATAAGGTCTGACTATTATAGAAAAGCTTTAGGTTAGCTGCAGAGCTGCATATAAGAGCTCCGTAAGCAGGCATGGCAATAGTACAATTATATTTTTTTTTCAAATAGTCATTATTTCCTACATGATCTACATGGGCATGACTACATAATATACAGGACACCTTAAAATTATTTTCTTCTAAAAGTTTGTCAATTCCTTCTCTTTCTCCAGTTGCCCAACCTGAATCTAACATAATAATTTCGTTATTATTAATTTTGTAAAAAGGAATATAGGTCATTCCAGTATCAATACAAAATGTGTTTCCCTTTACCCTTAATATTTCCATATAGTTATCTTTAGTGAAAGTGTATGAGAAATACACAAAAGCACTAAATATTCACTTCCTTTCTCTTTAGAGTTTTATCCGAATATATTAATAGCGTTATGTTAGCAACATAAAAATTATACCACTTTTTCTATCAATTGATTAATACTTTATAAAAGTTTATGACTGAGATATATGAACATATGCTTGGAAAATAATTGACATTTTTTATTATTGTAAGTATTTACTTGTATCAGAATAAGTTATTTATACTTCACTTGAGAGGAGTAAAAGAAAAAAGTGAAAGATAGTTAGCAGGAATTTTGAATATTCTGTCGAATATCAATAGTATTTAACGGAACGGAGGTGATGCTTTTGTTTTATAAAGAGAAGGGTCCAAGTGAATTTATTGTTAATGTAATAAAAAAGGCTACACTAAGTACTATATTAACAGTGGCTGCTGTTGCAGTAGTTAAAAGTGGTGCGCCTAGCAAACTATTAGACGGATTAAAAAGAAAATAGAATTTAACAAAGAAGATTAGAAGTTTGCTCTAATCTTCTTTGTATTCTTGCCAATGAGGGGAGTTAAATGAAAACATTATGATTAGACAAGCAACGATAGAGGACTTAGATTCAGTAACAAAGGTCGAAGAAATTTGTTTTCCAGAGGCAGAAGCAGCAACTAGAGAATCTTTAGAGCAGCGCATTAAGACATTTTCTAAAAGTTTTTTTGTAGCAGAAGAAAATGGTAAAGTCATTGGATTTATTAATGGCTGTATTACTAATTCAACTACTATTTATGATGAACTTTATAAAGATTCTAGTCTGCATAGTGAAGATGGAGATTATCAGGCAATCTTTGGGCTTGATGTAATACCGGAATATAGAAATAAGGGTATTGCAGCACAACTTATGAATTACATGATAAATGCGTCAAAGGAGTCAGGACGCAAAGGGCTTATTCTGACTTGTAAGGAGAGACTTATTCATTATTATGAAAAGTTTGGATACGTAAATAAGGGAATGTCTAATTCAGTGCACGGAGGCGCTGAATGGTATGATATGATTTTAGAGTTATAGAATAATATTTTTTTAATTTGGAAGATGAAGCAAAAAAACAAGTTCTCTCAAGCTTTTGGATTGAGAGAACTTGTTTTATCTTTTAACTTGGAAATATTAGACACTCAGTAAATAGTCTTTCATACCCTTCAGATGCTCCCAATTCCATGTAGTCTATCTGATGAGCTAATCCTTCAAGTTCCTGCTTTACGTCAGCAGACATAAGAGCCATATACGCTCCCGTTTTAGAAGAATTCCCAACATATACTAATCTATCCTTAATCTCTTCCGGTAAAATGCCTACCCCTACTAAACTGTCAGCAGGCAAGTGTGATCCAAATTGACCTGCTATAACAACTTTATCAAGCTTGCTCATATCAATATTTGCTTTCTTTAGCAAAGCATAAAAACCAGAAAGGATAGCTCCTTTTGCTAGCTGTACTTGACGAACATCTGCTTGTGTAATTAATATTTGGTCTGGATTATCTTTTAAAATAAATTGTCGTTTTTTTCCATCTAATTGAATCATATTATATCGATAATCTGATTCCTCTAATTTTTCTTTTTTTATAAATGCTCCATCTTTTTTTACAAGCCCTACTCGAAGCAACTCTTTTACAACAGCTAATATGCCGCTTCCGCATAGTCCTATTGGCTTTTGATGGGCTATAACCTCAACTTCAATTCCGGTTTCAGTAATTCTTACATCTTCAATTGCGCCCTCTGCGGCCCTCATACCAGAACTAATATTCATTCCCTCTAAAGCTGGTCCTGCTGCACAGGAACAGGATAACAGCTTTCCATGATTGGATAAAACAATTTCTCCATTGGTTCCAATATCTATAAATAGGATATTTTCCTTAGCTTTATGCAGTTGGCACACATATGCTCCAGCTACAATATCAGCACCTATATAGGCTGAAACTGATGGAAGGCAGTATAATCTAGCACCTGGTGCTGCCTTTAAACCAATATCCTTTGCAAGTATATTTTTTGATTTTATAAATATTGGCGCATATGGAGACATTCCAATAGATGTTGCATCAATTCCTAAAAGGAAATGCATCATTGTGCAGTTTGCTGCAACAGAAATCTCATAAATATTTCGTCTATCTACTTTCGCTTTATTACATATATCTCCAATCATTTCATTGATGGAATTAACAATTGCATTTTGTAAATTTTCTTTGGCACATTCTGGGTGTTCTAATTCATAAGTGATTCTAGTTAAAACATCCAGTCCAAAGTTTTTTTGAGCATTAATCATTGAAGCAGTAGCCAATTCTTTACCAGTTTTCATGTCAATCAATGCAGTTACAACAGTTGTGGTTCCAATATCAACTGCAACGCCATAAAGAATATTAGTGGTATCGCAAGGTTCAATTCCAATTAGCTTTTTGCCATTAAAAACCCCAGTAACCTTTCCTGTGATAAATTCATGCTGCTGCAGCAAGCTCCAATCAAATTTTTTAATATCAAAGGTACTACATATAGAATCCTCAAAGGAACTTTGATTTTTTAATGTAGGCTTTTCTATTTCAAAAACCTTTTTATGAATTAAAGGATTAAATTTAAATTTAGGCATATAACCTGTCGTAAGTATTTCGTGTTTTCCTTCTTTTTGTAAAATTTCAATTGAAATATCCTCTTGAGGCATTACGAAGCAGGATAGCCTTATGCCTGAAGCAATTTCTTTCTTCTTTAAAAGTTTCGCTTCTGTTTCTGAGATATCAGGTAAATTTCCTTCTATAAGTCGGATCCTGCATTTCCCGCAAGATCCTTTTCCATTACAAGGATTATCAACAAAAATCTTATTGTCTAATAAAAGTTGTAATAAATTTTTATTTGGTATATATTCAAAGCTCTTATTCTGGGGCTTAATATAAATCTTAGGCATTACTTTATACATCTCCTTTTGATAGATATTCTAACATTGCTTTTACATTTTTTAGAGGAGACTTCATTCCAAGTCCACAAGCTGGAGATATAATATTTGCCCCGTCTTTTACACATTTTTCAGTTAGTTCAGCAATTTTCTTTGCTTCTCCAAATTCAATTGTATAAGTACTTACATTCCCCATTAGTAATCTATCGCCTAAATTTCGTCTTGCGTCAGTCATGTTAACTATAGAATCAAAACTTAAGATATCACTTTTTATTTTATTTACCTCTGAATATACCTTTCTCATTTGCCCACATATATGCACAATTACGTTTTTATCTTCTTTTTTTACACTATCAACAATTTTATTGATGTATTTTACAACAAACTCTTCAAATAGCTTTGGTCCTAAAATTTCACCAGTACCGCTTGGGTCAGATATGGCAATGATATCTGCTCCTGCTTCTATTTGTCTTTTTGCAAATGTAATTAACTGATCTGTAACAAAGTTAACAAATTCATGTGCCTCTTTATTATTTTTTCTTAATTCTTTATAAAAAATTGAAGGCTCCATTATAGAACTTGCTGTACTGATAGGGCCAGTTAAATTACCTATAATAGGTACATCACTGTTCTTTGATTTCAACAATTTAATTGCATCAATAACTACTTTTGATCTTCCTTCTTCATAATTAATTTCAGAAATTTTCTTCCATTCCTTTACCGAGTCAATTGCATATTCTACAACATGTGGCTCATACATTTGAGTTCCCATGTCAACTTTTGCTCCAAAATTTTCGGCCTCAATAGTCATACAAAAGGGAACACCATAATTATCAAAACAGCCTTTTTCATAAACCGCTGCTGCTAAATCAGCCATCATTTGTGCATTCGTGTGTGCATGTGGAAACTGTATTCCCACTTCTTCTATCAGCTCTGTTGTGACCATATTCATCATGCCTCCGGGACAAATACATGGTGGTCTATCAACTTTTTCGCCGCTTAAAACCATATTTAAGCGTTCTTTTGATGATAACATAGCTTTCACCTCTTTCTATGCTATATTAAGTAATTTTTTTGCCAATTTAACTGCTTCAACTGCATTAGTTGAATAACCATCAGCACCAATTATATCGCAATATTTCTGTGAAATTGGACCTCCACCTATAAGAACTTTAACATTTTCTCTTATGCCAGCTTCTTTTAATAACTCTATAACAGTCTTCATTCCACCCATTGTTGTTGTCATTAATGTTGATAGGCATACAAATGCAGCATTAACTTCTTTAGCCTTGTCCACAAACTTCTGAAGCGTAACATCTCTGCCTAAATCAATCATATCAAAGCCAGCTGTCTCTAACATGATTTTTACTAGATTCTTTCCTATATCATGGGTATCGCCTTCTACAACCCCAATTATTCCTTTTGGTTTTTCTCTTTCTGCTTCATCAGCTGGAAGGTGAGGCCTTAAAATTGCTAAACCTTCATACATTGCATCTGAACATAGCAATACATCTGTGACAAAATATTCTTCTTCCTCATATAATTGACTTGCACGGTTCATACCATCTACAAGGCCTTCCATAATACCATCAAATGCTGGATATCCTGCTTCTACATATTCGTTAGCTGCTTCAATTACGTCCTCTTCTTCCATTTCTAACACACCGTCAGATAATCTTTTTAATAACTCTTCTTTTGATACTGTCATTATTTTTCCCTCCACTTGTTACTATTTGATAGATTTATATTTTAAGAGAAATTTTTTGGATCTATTGGCCACTTCCCATATTTTCTAGCAGAAGCCATAAACTGATCAATATTTTCCAGAGGAACAGCACCTGAAAGGTCACAGCCTGAGGCTAAAATATATCCACAAGGACTATCATAAGCTTTTTGCATACAATTTTTTACTGCCAAATCTACATCATTAGCATTTCCTAAAATTAACACTTCTACTGGATCTACATTACCAAGTATAGGAACCTTATCTCCAACTATTTGTTTTGTATATGCTAAGTCTACTCTGTTATCGATACTCATCATGTCGCAACCTGACTTTACCATCTCACCTACAATTGCCGTTGTATCTCCACAAATATGGTAGCAAACCATTCCTTTTGCTTCATGAATATCTTTCATTAGCTCTATTGTATATGGTAAGACAAACTCTAAATATTGCTTTTTATTGAGAATAGTTCCTGATGCAATAGGGTCACATAATAAAATGAGAACACCTGCTCTTATGAACTCTCTGCAAATCATCTTCAATGCATCATTACAGAATTTAATTAATTGATGAAGCTTTTCAGGATTTTTTCTAGTTGCTCTTAATAAGTTTTCTGTTTTATAGACACTGGCAGCAGCAGTAAAGGGTCCGGAAATTAAGACTCCGGTTGGAACTTCATTTCCTATCTTATCCATTATGATACGAGCAGCTTCCAAATGCATTTGAAATGCTTTATCATTTTTTAGCTCTAATTTTGACATATCTAATTTGTCAACATCATTCAAGTCATCTATAGCATAGTTCATAATTGCTGGTACTGAATTTTCTGGGTCACTCATTTCACTACCCAAGGCTGCACCTACACCATGCAATCCATATTCAACAATAGTTAAGTCATTGCCAAATCTTTCATAGCAGGCAATTTGTGCTCTTGCTTCATTTAAAGCACTACTTCTTTTTTCCTTATGAGTCATCTCAAGTGCTAGTCCAGACATAGAGCAAGCAACTGGCATAGCTAGTATTCTGTCCATAGGTTTTCCGGTCATAAATGCAGCTAATCTTTCATTTGGTGTCATTTTATCATCTTTATGCATATAATATCCTCCCTTGTAAATGAATATAAATATTAACAATTAAAGTAAAGTAACTGCTTTGATTATTCCATTTTCTAATTTAAATTCGTTATCCTTAATACACATTTGTCCAACAAATTTTGCTTGTCCTATTATTTTTACACAGGCTTCTGAATAGTTTACAGGTTCTCCTAGATTAATGTCTTTCCATACAGCTCTATCCGTTCCTAGCAACGCAAAAGTAGTTTTAGGACAAAGCAATACAATTGTTTCGTTATCAATAGTTTCTTCAATCTTCTTTAGTAATGGATAAGTAAACATTTCTACAGTTTGTTCGGCAAATTTTGGTCCTAAAATGTTTAAGCCACCAGAAGAATCAGCATAACTAATCATGTTAACTCCAGATTTTTGTGCTTCTTCTACAAAACGCAATAGTTCCTTTTGGAACTTATCGAAAATAGCTTGCATAGTTTTCGGATTTTTTCTAAAGATTTTAAAAATGTGACGTGGATCAATTAGAACGTTCATAATTGTGAAAGGACCTGAAATATATAATAGAACGTTCTCACCTTTGTCGCTTAAGTATTTACAAGCTTTTAAAACTTCTGATATACGACCTTTTTTGTAGTCGATTTCAGGTAAGTTTAATATCTCCTCAGCAGTTGTGCAAATATAATCCTTTGCTCTTGGACCTATATTTTCATCTCCAAGGTTAATGATTCCACCCATTGCTTCTCCTTCAACAGTATGACAGAATGGTAATCCACAGAAATTTGAGTTATCATATTTTTTCAACTCTTCTGCTAGTAGTGCCATGCTATCCCAATGTTTATAGGCCTCTGGGAACTGCAAATTTACTTTTTGAGTAATTTCCTTATTAATTCCTACAGAATTATCATAAGTACACTTAAAGTCAATAATTTTATTCATGTAATTACCTCCCTAATTTAATAATGGAAATTTTTGCTCATGCTGTCGAATGAGTAAAGGATGATCTAAAAATTGAAGATTCTGAATGCCTACTCATAGTAGAATAAATACTCGCTGAGTAGAGAACTCATTTTAAATCATAGATTTTTGATAGCTACTTAATTTTTGGATATCTGCATAATGTTTTGGCCACTTGTTTAGTGAAACATTGTAATATTTTTTGTTTTTTTAATTGACTGCCAATAACAGTTAACTTTGCTACTTCTATTCCGTCTATATACTCCCAATGATAATGGTGTGGAGTAAAATCAAAGTAAACAAATTGTTTTTTAGCAAGTTCTAAAATTCCCTTAGCTCTTAAAATATAGCCATACTTTTCATCCTTTAAGGAAACCAGGATTTTATCTAAATCCTTCTCTGAAAAAACTTTTAGGTTAGTAACAGATAAAGCATTGAATACCTTGTCTGCAGGCAGACGTGCAGTTTTTCCTTTTAAGTTAACTTCAAAACTTTCAATTGTCTTTAATATTTCGATTATTTTATTACCATCAGAGGAATACCAATCATCCTTAAAAATAAATGCATTTTCGTTGTTTGACTTTATTTTGGAAATTACTTCTTCAACTTTTGTGTTATCTATCTTGTCTAAATGACTTAAAAAGATTATATTAGCATTTTGAATTTGATCTAAATAAAATGTGCCGAAGCCCTCTAAATAATCATCAAATGAGCTCACATCTACAATTGTTATAAGATGATTTATCTTTATATCGAGATCTGAATTTTCGGAAATTTTCTTGCAGATATTTACAATATCAGATAGAGTTCCTACACCAGATGGTTCTATTAATATGTGATCAGGGCTATACATTAATGCTAATTCCTCTATACTCCTTTTAAAATCTTGTACTAAACTACAACAGATGCAGCCAGCATAAATTTCTCTAATAGGAAGCTTGTCATTAATCAACTCTCCATCAATCCCGATATCACCAAACTCGTTCTCAATTAAAGCAATTTTACCTTCTATATTTGGAATAATTTTTTTCAAAAATGTAGTTTTTCCAGCTCCCAAAAATCCTGAAATAATATTTAAATTAATACTCAATATAAATCTCCTTTTTAAATAGAATTCTTCTTATTTGTATGTCAAGAAACTGATAAGTTTATATTGATATCTGTAAGGAAAAAAGCGTGTAATATTTTTGCTTTTTAAACCTGAATTATTTTGTCGATAATTCTTAAATAATTTTAGCATTTAAAATAATATTGGTCTAATTTGTATTAGTTATCATTGAATGTATGCCTATAAGTTATTTTTATAGAAAAGGTAGATATATACTAATAAAGAATATAGTGATAAGTAATAATATAGACACGCACGGCCGATATTTAACTTATGCTCCGGGAT
>NZ_JAEEGC010000129.1 GCF_019207025.1 Clostridium thailandense
TCTTCATAAATGAAATTAAAATCTATATATTTTTTAATCTCACGAAGTATTGAACTTTTAGGAATCATTTTATTATAAATATTCATTGATTCATCCGATAAAGGGTGTGAAAAAGGCTTTCTATAATCGGATGAATTAGGAATTTATTGCAATATGTACATTTTATAAGTCCGATTTAGGTATGTTATAGTGATATCAGAAAGGATGATTAGCATGTTAAGAAAGAAATCACACCCTTTATCGGATGAATCAATGAATATTTATAATAAAATGATTCCTAAAAGTTCAATACTTCGTGAGATTAAAAAATATATAGATTTTAATTTCATTTATGAAGAAGTCAAAAACTTTTATGACCCATACCTAGGTAGGCCTAGTGAAGATCCAATTCGCCTAGTAAAAGCTGAGTTGTTAAAGGTAATGTTTAATCTTAGAGGTGATGACGAACTCCTTGCAGAGATAAGCGATCGAGCTAGTTTTAGAGAGTTCCTTGACATTAATTTGGATGAAGCTTTATGGGACAGAAGCACTTTAGTAAAGTTTAGAAAGAAATTAGGTTCTAAAACTACAGATAAACTTCTTTCTAAAGTAATAGACTTATGTGCTAAACATAAATTGATAGATGGTAACCACGAAGTTATCGATGGTACCAATGTTAAAGCTAGAGCTAGGATTCTTGGAAATCGTGATAATATTTATGTTGATTCTTCTAATATAGATTCTAAAAAAAAACAAATTTAGATAGCGATAGCTATAAGGTAAATATCAATCAGCAAGAAAGTTTTGTAAAACTTAAAAGAGAATATTACCCTAAAAATGATTCCGCAAGGGAGGAACAACGTAGTAAAAAGATGGTACCAATTAGCGAGCGAGTAAGTGCTGGTGACCCTGATGCTAGATTTTATAATAAGAAGAATAATAAAAGCTCAAAATTAGGATATCAAGTTGCCTTTTCTACTGATATAAAAGAAGGAATCATAACTCGTGTGATTACTATTCCAGGTTGCAATAGTTTGTCTGAAGAAATTAAAAAACTAATAGAAATTCAAGTTGTTCCAGAACTAACCTTAGATGGTGAGTTTTCAGTTGGTGAACTGATTTCTTTAGCTCAAGAGAAAAAAATTATACTTAATGTGCCTATGAAAAATGTTGGAGAACATTATGTTTATCCTAAGTCTATGTTTAAATATAATAAGGATTTAGATGCATATATCTGTCCTGATGGAAAGCTATTAAAATGTTATTCTAAACCTAATGTAAGAAATAAATTAATATATAGAGGAACAAAAGAAGAATGCGAAACTTGTGATTTTCTTAAGAAATGTACAAATTCGAAACGTAAAGTTCGTACTATAGAAAGAAGCGAATATGATTATGCATGGGAAATTCATAGTGAATATGTTAAAAGTGATCAATACCAGCTTGGAAAGGTATTACGTGGCATAATAGCTGAAGGTAAATTTTCAGAAGCAAATATTATCTATAATCTTAACATGGCAAGACATGTAGGTTTAAAGCTTATGCATGCACAAGCTCAAATGACAGCAGTTGTGATGAATCTTAAAAGATTTATTAAAGTTATAGCAAGGAAAACTTATACAAAAAATAGCCCTCTCGGGCGCCAAGGGGAACTTCTAGCTAGTTAACATGGAAAATGACACCTTGAGAGGGTATTTATATTAATTTTAAAGTAAATATCTTGAGTTATAGGAGGGTTTAACCAAAATGAATGCTCCGCATATTACAATATGTGTATTATTAGGTAAAAAAACATATAGATTTTTTTACCTAAGCAATTTTTGCTAATCTTTTTTCACACCCTCCTATAACTATATCTTAAATTTCTGTACCATTTCATTAAGCTTTTGAGAAAGTTCTGATTGATTCTGAGCAGTTATTGCTACTTGTTCTATAGCTTTTGTAGTTTCATCTATACTATCTTTTATCATTTCAGCTTCTTTGCTTGATTTTTGTGATGTTTGTGCCATGTTTTGAATAGCTTCACTGACTTGTCCAACCATAGCTGTAATCTCTTTAGACATACTTGCAATTTCTTCAGACATTTTGCTTACAAAGTTCGAATCATTATAATACTTATTACCTATTTCACTATAATCATTAAATTGTTTATCTACATTTGTATTTATAAATTCTAATATGTCACTACCTGTATTAACACTACTATCAAAAGCCAGTTTAACTTTGGCAATAGTACTTTGAATATTTATTATTGAATCAGATGATTGTTCTGCAAGTTTTCTCACTTCTTCTGCTACTACTGCAAAACCTTTTCCATGTTCCCCAGCTCTCGCCGCTTCAATTGCAGCATTTAATGCAAGTAAATTTGTTTGTCTTGTTATGCTTCCAATTGTTTCTGCCATAACCTTTATGTTATCTACTATTTTTCCATCCTTGATTGCTTTTTGCATATTTTCTTGCTTTTCAATATATGTTGTTCTAGTATCATTAATAGCTTTTTGACTATTGCTTTTAACTTCTGTAGCTCTTTTTTTTGACTGCTTTGCATTATTGCTTCCTTCTGTAGCCTTAGAAGATAATATATTAATATTTGAATTCACTTCTTCAATAAATGCACTGATCTCTTCTGTAGCAGCTCCATATTCTTGCATAGAAGAAGCAATAGTTTCTACTGATTGATCTATTGTAATAGATTTTGAAGATATCTCTTGAACTGTTGCTGAAAGTTCTTCTGATGACGCACTCAAATCCTGTGAATTTTTTATGATAACCTTTACTAAATTCCCTACATTTTCTTGTGCAATATTTAAATCTATAGCTGTTTGTCCAAATTCGTCTTTTCCCATAATTTCAACTGAAGTTGAAAAATCATAGTTTGACAGTCTTTGAGCCAACTCTCTTATATTTTTTAATGGACTCATTATATGCTTACCTAATATGTATGTCATAAAAACAATAATTAGAAATGCTACTATTGTATAGGCCAATATTCTATATCTAACATTATTAAATTGATCTATGTTATCTAAATTAGCTTTCTCTGCAAATTTTGCATTTATATCAATGCATTCTTGTAGTTTTTCAAGTAAAGATATCTTTATTTCAGTCAGCGTAGAATTGCTAATTTTAATAGCTTCATCATAATTACCATTTTTCGCAAAGTCAATTGCATTGTTTCTTATTTCAATATATTTCATTAACTCATTTTTAAAATTATCAAAAACTCGTTTTTCTTCTGGCATTGTAATTAAGCTTTCGCATTCTTTTATATTTTTTTCATTTTTTATGTCTAGATCATTGATAACTTTTAAATATCCATCTAATTTTGTTCTATCTCTCTCAAAAACTAGTCTATTATAAGCAGCTCTCATGTCGTTAACATTTCCATTTACTTCCCCTAAGTTTTTAATAGATACTAAATTACGACTATATAATATCCTTGAACTACTATTTATTTTTGCAGAACTCAATATGCCTTCTACTCCTATTACAACTATAAAAATACAAACTATTGAAAATACTGTAAAAAGTTTTTTCTTAACACTTAAATTAATAAAAAGTTTCATCCTAATACTTCCTTTCTTCATAATATATTCTTCAAACTTTTCTACTGAAAATGGCTTAAAGTACTTTGAATCTATAAGTATAGCTAAATTATCATCATTTTTCTTACATATGCTAATATTTAACTGGTATGACCATTTTGCATTTATCACAATTTTACACCAATTTCTAATCCTTTTCAACATATTACTGGAAATTTCTATAATTATAAGCAGCATTATCCACAAACTTATGAGATTTTTTCGATTTAATTAATTTCCTTTTATATTTTAAGTAAATATAAATCGTTTAATAATAATTTTACTAAATGTAAATAATAATTTTGAAAGGGAGGTTTTAATAATGATTGAAACAACTAAGATTATGAATGAAACAATTAAAATTATAATGGAACGAAGAAGTGTTAGATCTTATACACAGGATCAAATTAAAGATACGGAATTAAAAAGCATATTAGATGCTGGTATGTATGCCCCTAGTGCTATGAATCAGCAATCATGGCATTTTACAGCTATACAGAGTAAAGATATTATACATAGAATAAATGAAGAATGTAAAAATATTTTTCTAAAATCAGGAAATAAACAATTGGAAGAAAGGGCAAAGTCACCAAAGTTTGATTTATTTTATAATGCACCTACATTAATTATAGTTTCTGGTAAAAAGGATAATATTGCACCTGAAATTGATTGTGCTACAGCATTGCAAAACATGTTTCTAGCTGCAGAATCCATTAATATAGGCTCTTGCTGGATACACGGTGTAACAACTTTAGAAAATTCAGAGAGTGGCAAGAATTTAATAAAAGAACTTGGTATACCTGAAGATTATAAAATAGTTGGTTCTGGCATATTTGGATACAAAGCAGCAGTTGCACCAGAACCTGCACCTAGAAAGGAGCATACTGTAAATATTATTAAATAAGTGCGAGAATTTAGTTATCTGAACTTAAAAAAAGGCAAGCACATAATTAAAGGCTTGTCTCTTTTTGCATCACCTACATAAAATTTACATATAATCATGTGCTTAGCTCTTCAAGGAAATTCCTCTTCAAACTTTTCTATTAAACAAAAATTCCTGCTTCAAAATAATAAATTGGAAATTTAGCTATTTCATTCTTTTAATTGTTTCTTCCAACGAAATACATTCTGCATATCTGCTATTCCACATAAATTCATTGTAATATTGATAGCTTTGTTCTGATGACATAAATTTATTATTCACGGTTGTATTTGTATGCGCTGGAACTATAATATTAAATCCATGTTCAAATCCACACTTTATAGTAGCATCAATACAATAATCTGTTTGAAGTCCTACAATTATTATATCTTTTTCCCCCTTGTCTACTAAATATTCTAATAATCCTGTCCCTTTAAAAGCACTGTTAACCTTTTTATCAAATATTTTCTCACCCTTCATCGGTTGAAACTTTTCATATATTTCAAAGCCTTCAGTTCCTTTTGTTAATTCATTTTCTATTCCATCATCATGACGTACATATATTACTTCAATATTATTTTCCCTAGCCTGATGTATTATTCTTTTGATATTAGATACAAACATATCAAATTCGTGTAATTTTTCATTAGTTATTAACTTTTGTGTATCAATTACTAATAAAACCATTTTAATCTCCTTTTCAAATTATGATTTACCTTTTAATAAATTATAAAATATCTTGTAAACATAACACTGTTTATTTTTCTCATTAATTCATCAAATTCACTAATTGAAATTTAACGTCTATATATCTTGTTATCTCCCCTAATATGTTCTTTCCAAATGTAAATTTGCATGAATATCTAAAAATAAAGATTTCGCTTGAGATATCTTATCTTTCTTGCGAATAATCTTAACTAATTCTTTGTGTTTTTCACTTAATCCTTCTCCAAAATATTTCATCCTTATCCTCTTGATCTGCGTTGAAACATCGTTGTCCCTTCTAATACACTTTTTAGCTTTCCAAGAAAATACCCGGATATTAATGGCAATAAACCTATCACTATTAAATATATTTTTAATATGCTGTAAGAATTTTTAAAGGAATTTAGTAGAAATACTAATATAGTAGAGCTTATGACCCTTCCACTATTAAGGACTATGTCCTTATTAATCATATACTCTATCCTGAAGTTTTCTTCATTAGTCTTATTTATGACATTAAAGGTAGAGGAAGATAGCTGTATAAGAAAAAATGGAATTGCAAAGGCATCCAATACAGTATATATAAATAATGTATTATTCGTTATTTTTACCACCAATGCTGCAATAGCCAAGAACGTACCTATTGTTCCTATATATATTGAAACTTTCCTATAAGGTGGTTTTATTACTTTCTGTACAAGTATAAAGACTGCTGAAGAAACCAGTGAAGAAATTAATGCAAACTTTCCTAAGGAAAGTTCACTTCCAGTAGTCTCCATTATTAATATATTTACTATGAAAACAATAATTACATCTCTAAATGCCCAAAAGAAAGTGGATATTCTAATAATACCCCATTCATCACAATTTCTTGAAAATATCTTTTTAAAATTAAGTTCATTTGAGTAATTTTTGCATTTTAAAGCTCCACTTACTAAAAACAAAACTAAAAATATTATAAGAGTGAGTAAAAAAACTACTCTATATCCCTTCAATCCACTAAATCTGCTGATTATATAAGCAGAAGTTATAGGTGCTATAGCCGCTGAAATTCCTGAACAGCTTCCATTAAATCCGTTAAAAGTGTCTCTATTATTTACATGGGTAAAATCGAAGCTTAATGTATTAAAAGCCAGCCAATAGAAACCTATTGCCATTCCAAATATAATTCCTAAACAATATATGTAAATTATGCCCTTATTTCCTATAAATAGAATAAGAGCATAAAACACTGCATACATCAATAACCCAAGCCTTAGTGACCAAATTCCATTTTTCTTTTTTGCAAGTATTCCAGCTAATACAAAGGTTATGGGGGTAGTAATATAATGAATTAAATTGTAAATTACTATAACTACAAAGCTACTAGTTTCTTTCCAAAAAAATACACTGATAAAAATTCCTGACAATCCCATGGCAAAAGAAAATAGTGCACTCACAATTAGCAAAATTTTAGCATTTCTACACATAAGGTCCTCCATTTAATTTTGTTAATACCTTTTTATTATGTGCTTAATCTGCTATTCTATTAGTGTTTTTTCAATATATTATTCATATATATCCGAAAATTCAATCTGGACCCGCTCTATGTATTTAGATGTCGAATCTGTATAACATTGTTCAAGTTCTTTTTCCTTTTCTTCTTCCACAAGCTTCACCGGAAGTTCTATTATGAATTCACTGCCTTCTTCTAGCTTGCTTTTTACATATACTACACCGGAATGTAATTCTACCAGTGATTTGACTAGTGACAGACCAATTCCACTTCCTTCGCTTTTTCTAGAAAGAGATCTGTCCACTTGAGCAAATCTTCCAAATATACTTTCAAGTTTATCCTCGGGAATTCCTATTCCAGTATCCTTAATTGATAACTTAATTTTATCGTCCAAATCATAAATATTAACTAATATACTTCCGCCTCTATCTGTAAATTTAATAGCATTTGATAATATATTTAATACAATCCTCTCAATTTTATCTGCATCAAAGGCCATATATTTTTCTTCTACTTCTGTATCAAATACCAGGCTTATACCCTGTGACTCAATATAACTTACAGCAGATAATGTTATCTCTTCAATTACATATACTATATTTCCATTAGATAAATTAAGTGATAAATATCCTCCATCTATCTTTGTAGTATCTATTAAGTTATTTATTAATCTTAGAAGCCTTAAAGTATTTTGGTTCATGATTGTAAAATATTTATTTATATCATATTCGTTAATGTTTCTATTTGAGCTTATTGATTGAAGTAGCTGTATTGAACTCCATATAACGTTTAAAGGAGTTCTCAACTCATGAGATATATTAGCAAAAAATTCAGTTTTTATCTTATCGTACTCTAGTACTTCTGAAAGTATTCTTTTATTTTCCTCAAAGTTTTCGCTTAACTCTTCTACCTGCTTTGTAGTGTCATCTATCTGACATTGAAGTTGAAGTTTTTCTTTAGCCAAGTGCTTCAAATCTATTAATGTTTTCACCCTAGCTAAAAGTTCAGAACGTTCAAAAGGCTTTTCTAAGTAATCATTGGCCCCACACTCAAAAGAAGCAACTAAACTTTCAGTACGATTATCAGCTGTCATCATTATAACTGGAAGTTCAATTAGCGAATACTTTTCTCTTATTAAACTGCATATTTCAAAACCTAACATATCTGGAAGCATTATGTCTAGAATTATGAGATCTAAATCTTTGTCATTAAATACTTTATCTATAGCCTCTTTACCATTAGCAGCAGTAATAACTGTATAATGTTCATACTCTAGAAAATGTTTTAACACGCTTATATTTATTGGTTCATCATCTACGACTAATATCCTTCTATTATTTTCATTTGTTTTATTCTTTATCTTCACATCTTCTTCTAAAGATTCTATCCCATTTTCAGGCTTCTGTTCTGTATATATTTTGACTTTATTAAAAACATGATGTTTAGGTAAAGTAAACATAAATCTTGAACCCTTATTAAAGACTGACTGTACCTTTATTTCTCCTCCATGAAGTCTTATAAGTTTTCTAGTTATATGTAATCCTAGTCCTGTTCCTCCATATCTATTATTTATTTCATTATATTGCTCGTAGGGTTCAAATATTTTATCAAGTTTATCCTCAGGGATTCCTACACCTGTATCCTCTATAGCAATCTCTATGTAATCATCTTTCTCTTGAGCTGACACTATAACCTTACCTGTCATAGTAAACTTAATTGCATTTCCTATTAAATTATATAATATTTGTTGTATCCTATTCTCATCTCCATAAATACTTGGAAAATCAACACCTATATCATTAACAATTTTCAGACTCTTGTCTCCAATAAAAGGCTCGCAAAACTTTATGACTACACTGGTCAGCTGCCTTAGATCTATTGTCTTCATTTCAAGAGTTATATCATTATTTTTAAGTCTTGAAAAATCCAGAATGTCATTTACCAAATTTGACAGGCGCTTTGCACTTGCCTCTATTAAAGCAAGGGTTTTCTTATTATCTTTATTTAAACCTTCTGATGCATCCAAAGATAAACTTTGTAAAAGTCCTATTATACCATTTAATGGTGTTCTTAACTCATGGGATGTATTTGCAAGAAAATCATCTTTTAATTTATCGATAGATTTAAGCTTTTCACTCATTTCTTCAACACTAGAAAATGCCATTGAAAACTTATCTGCTAATATATAAGATTGTGCAAGAATAAAAATAAGCATTCCTAATGGAGCATAGGATTCTGTTTGAATTAGTGAATACTCATACAAAATATCATTAACTCTTGTTGTAAATAAAATAAATATTGATATTATAACCATAGAATATCCCTGACCTTGAATAAAATATCTATATGCCAATTTATATAAAATATACAATAGCAAAAAACTTGATATTATTTCAAAAGGGAATATTATACTGTTATAGTCCATTGGAGGTAGGAATAATATAATTATAAAATATACTATTCCTGAAACTTTTGAGAATCTAACTACATTTTTAGATATAATCCCAGCATAAAAACTGTCCATAAAAAGCACGAGCACAGGCATATACAGGAAAAATGTCCATAAAAGAAGCTTTGTATTTAGAATATAATTCATATTGGGAAATATAGTATAAATCAATCTCTCCCCAACTAAGATAGTTCTTAAACCCACTAAAGTACAAACTATTGCAAAGTATAATGGAGCTCTATTTTTCTTTCTTCTAAAAAACATAGCAAAATGATATATCGCTGCTACTACCGTGCTTCCAAAAAGAAATAAGTCAAACCCAATATTTTTTGCCCTATAGTCACTAATTTGATTTTCTGTTCCTAACAGAATATTATCAATCTGTCCAGTTCCATAGTAAAAATTGCTGGTTTGAAGAATTATTTCGAGTTCTCCAGTATTATCATATAAAGCACCTGTCTTAGTTGCAACTTTTGGTTCCATTTCCTGCTTAGACTTCCCAACCTTACCACATTCTTCAACAACTTTTCCATTGATCCACATTTTCTGTGCTGATTGGATAAATTCTGTTTTTATTGCATATAAATCTTCAGCTTTATTAGTAACAACTCTTAATCGATAAGTGGCATAGCCTTTTTCTCCTAATTGTCTACCATTATAGTTGTAACCATTAAAATTTCCCGGAATATTAATAAATCCAGTTTTTACAATACCATTTTTAAAATCCTCTGGAGTCAAAAGTTTATTATAATAGAATTCCCATTGTCCATCTAATCTAACAATTCCCTGTTTTTTAAAGTCCCAATTTCTTAAATCTAGTATACCCTCTTTAGCTATTGGCTGTTTTACAAATGCTTCTGTATTTTTATTAATAAACATCCAAAATAAAGCTAAGAATATAACTAATATTGTAGATAAAAAAACTACTCGAAAAATAGC
The DNA here is from genome assembly GCF_019207025.1 of Clostridium thailandense. Classification (GTDB taxonomy): domain Bacteria; phylum Bacillota; class Clostridia; order Clostridiales; family Clostridiaceae; genus Clostridium_AM; species Clostridium_AM thailandense. Next base: position 10,074 of record NZ_JAEEGC010000129.1, read on the forward strand.
ATTCTTAGGCTTCTGCATAAAAATCTCCTTATAATCTATATTTAATATAGCTAAAAATATTTTATCAAAAATCCAACCATTTTTCTACCAAATGTAACAAATTTCTTCATTTATTAAGGATAAACATATTATTCCATAAAAATTCATTGCTACAGTTACTTTAAAGGGGTTCTAATTAATTTATTATCATAAAGCGTATATATGTACTGATCACATATTTCCACAAAATTCCCCTTATATTTAGTTTCAATATTAGTTGCTATGTTTTTAGCAACACCATTAGCATCATTCTTTATGTACATATTTCCTTCTTTCGTTATTGCTATGTCTTTTCTATCTACCGATTCTTGTAACTTCAAAGCTTTCCATTGATCTGTAGGTGTTTTTAAATCTCCATATATGATGCTGCTTACCTTATCGTTTTCAACTGTTCCAACATATATTCTATCCTCATCGTCAGTAGCGAGTAAGAACTTTTTATTGTCATTTTCAAATTGTATGTTTAAATTTTTAGTTACTTCTTTTTCTGTAAATTTTTCTGTATCTTTTTCTTTAGCTTTTTTGCTAGCTGAAGTTTTTACTGGAGTTTTCACTGTAGTTTTGATTAAATTCTTAATTTCCTCATTTTCAGCATCTTCGTAAATCAAATTTGTATCATTATGTAGCATTGAAATATATCCTATCATGTCATTGGAAGTTCTCATTTTCTCAACTTGATTCATAACATTTATCTTATATACTTCACTTGTACTATCCTTATGTGAAATTTTCACGTACATTACATGGTTAGCTGTTGATAAAGTTATATTATCAACCTTGTCATTTTTATTATCTATCTCAATTTTTAATGTCTTAGTATCAAAATCTGTCAATTCTCTTTTACTGTTTTTATCTGCATCATAAGAAAAAAAGGTTACCTTATTCTTTATATCCTTTTCACAAAGCAATAACAGATTGCTGTCTGGCAGCCACTTTGAGTAACAAATCTCCGAGTTGCTAGAAGAATCAATAGTAGAATCACTTTCATCTCTAGTATTAGCTATTTTTAAAACTTTGTTTTCATAATAAGATACATACTTTCCATCATAGGAAACCTTTATATTTTCTGCATCATCTGGTATCTTAACATCGTTATAAGTTTTTTTCACTTGCGTGGGAACACTTTTCACTTCACTGTAAGTATCTAAAGATTTAGAATAAATATGATTAAGAGAAAAAAGCATTGCAAATTCAATAAAAGCAGCTATTGAGCTCCAAATTAGTATCCTTTTAAACTTTTTCATTTTATCACACTCCATAAAGTATTTTTAAGGTTCTACATATAATGCTGTTGGTACAGTTCTTTCTCCATCCCATTCATTAGGACTATTAATTATTTCGCCATTGTAATACATTGTTGTTGAATATCCTCCATCTAATACTCCAGCATTTAACGCACCATGTTTTAGCATTATTTCTTGCAAATCATAGAGACTTGCTCCTATTTTAACTAAATTTTTTCTCCCATCTGCAACCAAAAACAATACTGTACCATCTTCCTTCTGTCCCACTGCTGTCCTTGGATTAGCTCCATCGCACTGTTTATCAGTTATTTGTCCTTGACCATCTATAACTAAAGTTGGAGCTGGAAAACAAACTGCTTCAGTAATATCTAAATTTTTAAGTTCATTTATATTGTGATATCCTACTACTAATTTTCCTTTACTTGTAAAAGCTACTACATCTTGCTTTGTATCTTCATCACAATCTTTATAAATAACTTGTCCTTTTGAAATGACAAATCCTCCTGGAATAGCTCCTACTCCAGCATAATTTGTATCTACAAAGGAACCCCCATTTATTGCTGCCACTGCCTTCTTATCCTTGGCCATTTCGCTAGTCTTCTGTCCATTTTTGCCTAAATATTTACTATATGTAACCTTTACTCTTGTAGGATCTTTAATCTCTAAAAGATATGCATCAAATTTAGAAGTATTTATATCATACTTTGTTATTTCCTTATCATCTTTATATTTCACGTCAATTTTATCAATATCTTCACTACTTATCTCTTTTGAAGCAATAACCTTTTTAGATCCTTCTATCTTTTCTATTTCCTTCTTAGATAAAAGCATTTCTGCTACATATCTATGTCTTGAGCCAAGTACCATTCCAATTAAAGTTTTTTTAACATTATCAAAAGGTCCATAAAGTATGCAAAACGGAGAGGTAATTGCTATAAAAAAGATTATGTAGGCAATAAAAGCTGCTATTGTTTTTAACGAAAAAGATTTTTTAACCATTAAAACATTCCTCATTTCTTATTTTATTCTTATCTTTACTTCACCAATATCTTTTGAAAAGTTTTCAGATCCACTTTCATAATTTAATCGATTTACTACTAAATACAACTCCTCCGGGGAATTAAAATAACAACTCTGAAAAGTTAAGTCTAACATTTTATCAGAATCCATATCACCAACTTCAGTATCTGTTAACTTATACTTATTACCTTTCTCATCAACTAAATAAGGCAAGTTTTCATCGTTAACTAAATAAGGTAAGCTTTCATCATATTCTTTAATGTCCTGCCCTATTGAATAACATTGAGCTCCTGTAAGTTTATTTTTTCCTATGATTATCTTTGTTTCAATATGGGTAGGGTATATCTTTAAAAATTTTATGTTAAAATCTGTGTGATCCGCATAAAATTTTATATTATTATAAGCTTCAGGCCTTGTTTCTTTCAAATTTTTATCAATTTTTATGTTGAAATTCCACTCTCCATTTATACTCATTGGATTTCTGTAATACTTTGAAACAAAGCTATTATACTTTTCCTTTGAATAACTCATTTGATATGCTTCTGTAAAACTAAGTAATTTTAAATTCAATTCACTTGGCATTTTATGTCCATTTGTAGCTGTTAATTCTATAGCTCCATAAGTTTCGTTATTTTGTGAGTAATTTTTCACATTATCACCAATAGACGAAATTATGCATCTATACTTATCATTAAAGGTTAATAAAAAATCACCATCCTTTTTATATAATGTATCTGGAAGTTTGGGATAGTAGTTAGATTTACTATCCAGAAGTATATTATATCTGTCATCATATATTTTTAAATTTTGCAAAAGTAAATTCTTAAATCCTTGTTTGTCCATTTTTCCGTTTAGTGTATAAAAAATAAATGCATTTTTGTCATCAGCTATTATGCTGTTTACCGTGACCTTTATATTTTTATTGGTTTCAGATTCATTTACATCTTCTGCTAACCCTTCGTTAACTGCCATTCCTATATTTTGATCAAAGTAAAATTTAGCCTCCCTGGTTACTGAAGACCCTACAGCAACATTGTTTAGCACTTGTGCAAAAACCGGTATAAACTTAATGCTTGCTATAAATACAATAAACAAAGAAGCTACTGCTGCACTATACTTAATAATATTTGACTTAATTAATTTTTTCTTTTTATCTTTTTTAGCTCTGTCAATAGCCTTATCTATAACACTATCTAGTCTTTCAGAAACTTCTATTTGTTCAAACCCATTTTTTCGATTAGAGTCCATCTAGATCAGCTCCTCCCCTAATTCAACCTTTAATTTTTTTAGTGATCGCTGTAAATAAACTTTTATTGTTCCCTCGGGAATTTTTAGAACTCTGGATATTTCAGAAATAGTCATATCCTGAAAATACTTTAAAATAATTATACTTCTCGATTTTACATTTAATTTATCTATAGCATTATATAGATCAATAGACTTTGGTACCTCTAATGCTATATCTGATGATATAGGAATAAAGCTATCGAATTTTTCGTATTCATCTATTAAAATAACCCTCTTGTTCTTTTTTAATCTATTTATAGCACTATTAATAAGTATTCTTGTGATCCATGTACTAAAAAATTCTGGATTTTTTAGTTTCCTTATATTCATATAAGCCTTGTATACAGTGTCGCTAACGACATCTAGAGCTTCTTCTTCATCTTTTAAATATGCAAAAGCTGTCTTATAAAGTTTTTCCTTGCAAGACTTTATTAACTGGCTGAAAGCTGCATCATCCCCATTTTGAGCTTTAATTACTATGTCAATGTCATTCATTTTTTCACCTCTCTATTTTAAGAGTACCAGTGTCTGCATGTGTTACACAAATTAGACAAACACATCGCATAAAAAGTTACATAATATAAATATAAATAAAAAAAATAAGTGTATCAATAATAAAATACACTTATTTTAAAATATTACATATATTTAGAGCTTTTTAATCCACTAAAATTATAATTATAAATTTTTTGTCTAAATAGTATATATTTTGTTACCTAATTGTAACATTTTTATGCTATGCTTATTTCATAAAAAATCGAATTTAGGAGGTTTATATGATAGCTGCATTAAAAAATTTCAAACTCAAAAATTTAGTCATTTCTCTTACAATATCAGCAATTATATCTACATTAATTGTAGGAACCTTTGGATATTTTAATATGAGATCCTTAAATAAACAAGTAGGTGAGATGTATACAGACTACTTAATTCCTGTAGCTGATATTGGAAACATAAGAGCTAATTTCTGGCAGATTAAAATTGAAGTTCTTTCCAGTACTGCTAATAGTGATTTCTCATCAAAAGTCAAACCTTATAGAGATAACATGTCTAAATATCTAAGTGACCTTGAAAAAACTAAAATGGATGAACAGGAAACTAAGGACCTAAGTGATTTCAAATCAGGATATAGCTTTTTTTCAAATTTTTGGGATCAAACCACAACTGGTGCTTCCAAAATCGATAGTTCTCAAAACAATTTCAGCATAGCTCAAGTTCAAGAGCAAGAAACCAAAATAGAAACAAGTTTAAAAAATTTACAAACTCATTCTGAAGAGCTTGCATTAAAAAATAAGCAGATATGTGCCGAAGCATATAAAGCCAGTGAAAGACTTATGCTAATTATATTTGCATTATCTTTAGCAATATTTACTATGATTGCATACATAATAATTTTAGTTATAAATAAATCATCAAAAGAAATGGTAACAATTTTACAACAAGTTGCAGAAGGAGACTTCAGCATAAAACTAAACAGTAATGAAAAAAATGAGTTTGGATTAATGAATTCTGCCCTAGAAAAGACCATACTAAATGTATCTGATATGATTAAAAGTGTAAAAGATACCGCTAATAATGTAAGAGGACAAGCAAAGTCTTTGTCATCTGTTTCAGAAGAACTAGCATCATCATCGGAAAATGTTACATTATGTGTTGAAGAAGTCTCAAAATCCAATGAAGCTCAATCAGGAGAACTTCTCGATATCAACTCTGAACTAAATGAGTTTGCAAACAAAATCCAAAATATAGTAAATTCTATAAAATCTATTGATTCCAATTCAAGAACTATCAATAGTATGGCTAATGAGAGTGATTCAAAGCTCGCAGCTTTAATTGAATACGTAAATGACTTAATTATTTCATTCCGTGACTTTACAGGAAAAATGAATATATTAGGTGTTAAAATCGGAAAGATAAATGATATTACAAGTTATATTAACAATATTTCAGAGCAAACTAATCTTCTAGCTTTAAATGCAGCAATCGAGGCTGCAAGAGCCGGCGAACAGGGAAAAGGTTTTTCTGTTGTTGCTGAAGAAATAAGAAAACTAGCAGAGGAAAGCAAAGGATCAACAGAAAATATAAGCAAGTTGACTGCAGATATAAAAAATGATACTTCAGAAATAATAACTATGACTAATTCGGTAAATACTAAATTAGTTGAACAATCAAATGTGATTACAACATCATTAGATTCATTTAAACAAATTATTTCAGCAGTAGAACTTATAATTCCAGAAATTAATGAAGTAACAGTATCTGTTTCAGATTTAGATGAAGAAAAGAATAATGTAACAGAGAAAGTAAGTAATACTTCATCACTATCAGAAGAAATAAGCGCTGCATCAGAAGAGATGGTAGCTTCATCAGAAGAGTTATCTAGCTCTACAAGTGAAGTAGCAAAATCTGCTTCTATTCTAAGTAGTTCTACAGAGGAAATAATATCAAGTGTAAATAGGTTTAGATTGCAGGAGCCTTAGGGTATAATTTTAGCTTTATAAACTTTTTTGGGTATAAAAGGGACTGTTGTGATTAATACAACAGTTCCTTTAATATTGTTCCTAATAAGATTCACCATCATAGTGTAGAAGACATCCAAGTTTCTTAACTTATACTATGAGAATTACTGGTAGTGTTTAGAAGATATAAATATATTTTTAGAGGACAATTGACATAGGACAGTGAAGGTGAGTTTTCTTCCTTACGTCAGAAAACTAATTTATTTTTTTTGGATTGTTTTGCTAA